>CAJOGH010000016.1 GCA_905233865.1 uncultured Atopobiaceae bacterium | reverse complement strand
GCGATATGGGACGCCAAGCGGTAGCGAATCGATTGAGTACACAGAGGGGTGGCGCGTGCGGGTGCGACTTGCCTACTACGACACCAGGGAGCTCAGTGATCCGAGCCTCTGCGGGCAGGGACTCCGTGCGCTTGTCTGGGACGAACGTCGCCGGCAAGCGGAGCGGCTCCTGCAGCCGCGCGACCGTCGCCTGTGCGTCGCCAACATAGTCGCCTCCTAGGTTCGTCCGCTATGTAACGGATGTTGTATAGCTACATTCAGTTCAGATTATACTTTGTAGCGGGCCTTAGCTCTTATTGGTATAAGGCATTCGGCGATATGGGACGCCAAGCGGTAGCGAATCGATTGAGTACACAGAGGGGTGGCGCGTGCGGGTGCGACTTGCCTACTACGACACCAGGGAGCTCAGTGACCCGAGCCTCTACGGGCAGGGACTCCGTGCGCTTGTCTGGGACGAACGTCGCCGGCAGGCGGAGCGGCTCCTGCAGCCGCGCGACCGTCGCCTGTGCATCGGCGCGGGTCTCCTTGCCCAGGGCATGCTTGCAAAGGCAGGTGCCACCGATCTGACATTGGCCTACGGGGAACATGGCAAGCCGTATCTCGCGCGTCACCCCTCCATACACTTCAACCTCTCTCACTCTGGCGACTATGCCCTCTGTGCCGTGGCGGACAGGCCGGTGGGCGTCGACATCCAGGAGATGGTCGACTATGACGAGGCGCTTGCACGTCATTGTATGTGCGACGACGAGCTTGCCTGGCTTGCTGGGCAGGGCGACAAGAGCCTTGCGCTTACACGGCTTTGGGTTCGCAAGGAGAGCTACATCAAGCTTACGGGGGAGGGTCTCAGCCGAAACCCAATCACGCTGTGCGTGATAGACGATTGCGAGCATCCGCTGGCGGATGGAAGAGTTTCCTTTAGCGAATTCGAGGTACCAGGCTGTATCATTTGTACTTGTATGCATGATGACCGCAAAGTGGCGTTGCGCAGATGGGATATGACATGGAAGAGGTAGAGTTTGTCCACGAAAACCGTTTGATTCGCAAGAGCAGCATCCGCTACGTGGTCCCCGCCATGATTGGCCTACTCTTTGGCCAGCTGTCGCCTATGGTCGGCGGCATCTGCATCTCGCAGAGCCTGGGCGAGATTCCCTTCTCGGCCCTCAGCACGGTCGAGCCCGTCAACCTCATCTTTAGTGCCATTGGCGCCCTGGGCGGCGTGGGTTGCGGCATCACCGTGTCCAAGTGTTCGGGCTCGGGCGACAAGAACGTGGCCGCGCGCATCTTTACGCGCTGCGTCATAGCCCTCACGGTGGTCACCGTCGCGCTGGCGCTGGGCTTTTACATCTTTACCGACCCCATCCTCAACTTCCTCCAGGCCACCCCGGAAAACATCGGCTACGCCCGTGAGTACCTGCACACGGTCCTGTTGGGCTCTCTGCCCATCGTCTTCATGTTCGCCGGCGACTACATCCTCACCGACGACAACGACCCTCAGCTCGTGCTGGCTGCCAGCGTGACCGCTGCCGTGGTCAACGTGGCTCTCAACCTCGTGCTGCTCGAGGGGTTCCACATGGGCATCGGCGCCAGTGCCTTTGCCATGGTGTTCAGTGAGTTCGTCGCCGTCCTTCTGTTCATTCCGCACTTTAGGAAGAGCACCAGCCTCTGCCGCTTTGTGAAGCCGGAGCGCCTCGAGGGCGACCCCAGCGCCTTTGCCACCCTCAGGCCCGGCACGCCCATGTGCATCATGTACCTCATGTTTGCCATCCAGATGATCGTGCAGAACCTCGTCCTGGGAGGGGAGAGCGGCAACAGCGGCCTGGGCAACTCGGCCGTCATCGACAACCTCGTCCTGTTTCTCACCATCTTTACCGCGTCGGCCTCGGAGCCCGTCATGGCGCTGGCCTCGTCCTACTTTGGCGAGAACAACCACTGTGGAACGCTTTTGGTCAAGCGTGACATGTATCGCTTTGGCCTGTATCTGCTCCTGCCCGTCATCCTGCTGCTCATAGCGTTCCCGCAGATCTTCATGGCGCTCTTTGCGGTGCAGGATCCCGTGATGGTGAGCACGCTGCCGTTTGCCATTCGCATCGTGTGCCTCAATGCCCTGTTCACCTTTACCAACGACTCGCTCGTCAACTACCTTTCCGCCACCGAGCGCGAGCACATCGCCAACATCTCCTATGGCATCCAAATCGTGGTGAACATCGGTGCCACGCTCCTTCTGGCCCGCACCATTCCCATGGACGCTCCCTGGTACGGTGCCATGCTCGCCAACGTCTGCGCCTGCGCCTTCCTGCTGATTGCCGGCCGTCTGGTCAAGGGCCTGTTCACGATGCACCGCGAGAACGTGCGCATGCTCACTGGTGGCGCGCCTGACCCCGAGGTCATCCAGGAGGCGCGGGACAAGGTGGCCAAGGCGCTTCCCGCAGACCAGATGCAGAGTGTTGACGACAAGCTCATCCCTGCCTTCCAGGAGGCTGTGGACAAGGAGCGGCCGCACTCCTTCTCGATCACGGTCCTTGACCGCGACGACGGTGACACCGCTGTCATCATGCGCTTTGACCACAAGGTCTCGCTCTTTGCGGCCGAGACCGAGGAAGAGTCGGACGAGGACGAGCTCGCACATGTCTATGACACCTGCGTGGCGTCCGAGTTCAACACCCTTCACCGGCTCATGATCAACTTCAAGGCCGCCGGCGAGGCCTAGCCGTCCAAGAGGAGCCACACGAAAGCACACGTCCCGCAAGGAGGACCAGACATGGCCGAGAGCATCACAACCATGGTTCCGCAGGCCCACAGCACAAGCGTCCTTGTGGCCGAACGCCCCGCCTACCGCCTCCTGCAGGACAGCGCGCAAGCCCATCCCGAGCGCGTTGCCCTCGTGGCCCATGACCGCACGCTCACCTATGGCCAGCTCAACGCTGAGGCCAATGCCGTCGGCCGTGCACTCGCTGGCGTCGGCGCCGCGCCTGAGACGATGGTCGCCGTGATGGCGGACCGCGACTCGTGGGCCTACGTGATGCGCGAGGGCGCCCTCAAGGCCGGTGCTGCCTTCATGCCCGTTGACCCTACCTATCCCGAGGAGCGCATCCGCTACATCCTGGAGGACTCGGGCGCGCGCACCGTGCTTGCCACGCGTGCCGTCATCGAGCGGCGCGCCGACCTCTTTGAGGCCCTCTCTGACCTGGACCTCACCGTCGTGGACGCGCGCGAGGCCGTCTTTGCCAACGACGTTGCCGACCTCAACGTGGACGTTGCCCCTGACAACCTGGCCTATGTCATCTACACCTCCGGCTCCACGGGACGGCCCAAGGGCGTGATGATCGAGAACCACAGCCTCGTTAACTTCGTGGATGACAACGAGTACAACACCGAGGTCGGCATCTTTGTCAACAGCGGCTCGGTGTCTATGGCCATCGCGGCGCTGACCTTTGACGTCTCCGTCTTTGAGGAGTTCGCGCCGCTTGCCAACGGCATGACGGTCGTGCTTGCCACCGAGGATGACATCATGGACCCCCAGGCCATGGCTGACCTCATCCTGGACAACAAGGTGGATGCCTTTGCCTGCACCCCCAGCTACCTTGCCAACATGATTGAGATCCCCGTCTTTGCCAAGGCCATGGAGCGCATCTCTGGCGTGGACGTGGGCGCCGAGGCCTTCCCGGCGGACCTCTTTGGCAAGCTTCGCGCCATCAACCCGTCCATGCGCATCATGAACAGTTACGGTCCCACCGAGTGCACTGTCTCTGCCACGGCCGTCGTCCTGGACGGCGACGATGACATCACCATCGGCGCACCCATTGCCAACTATGGCGTGGTCTGCGTGGACGAGGACAACAACCCGCTGCCGCGCGGCCAGAAGGGCGAGCTCGTGGTCCTGGGCACCGGCGTGGGCCGTGGCTATATTGGCCGCGAGGACCTCAACAAGAAGTCCTTCATCACCTTGGGCGGCGTGCCCGCGTACAAGACCGGAGACCTCGCGGTCCTGCGCGCGGACGGCAACGTCGCCTTCCATGGCCGTATTGACGACCAGGTCAAGCTCCGTGGCCTGCGCGTGGAGCTGGGCGAGGTCCAGCGCATCGTCGAGGACTTCGAGGGCGTGACCAACGCCGTCATCACCGTCGTGAAGGACGCGCAGGAGTACCTGGCCGCCTATTACGTGGCCGACCGCGACGTGGACAAGGACGAGCTGCGCCGCCATGCCAGGCGCTACCTCACGTCCTACATGGTGCCGCAGAGCTTCGTCCGCCTGGAGGAGCTGCCGCTCACGGCCAATGGCAAGGTCGACAAGAGCGCGCTGCCCGCACCCGAGCCGGAAGATGTGGACCTCGAGCCCGCCTCGGGTAGCACGGAGGAGACCATCCTGGAGCTGGCCCGTCAGATCCTGCAGACCGACCGCGTCGGCGCGACCACGGACCTCATGGAGGCCGGCCTCTCTTCGCTGGGTGCCATTCGCCTGTGCAGCGGAATGCGCGATGCCTTTGACGTTGCCATCAAGACCTCGGAGCTCGCGAGTGGCCCTACGGTCCGCGAGCTTGCCAAGCGCGTGGACTCCAGCGCCGCGGGCGTCTCGTACGACCTGCGCGACGACTACCCGCTCTCCCAGACCCAGCAGGGCATCTATTTTGAGTGCGTGCGCCACCCCGGCTCGACGTCCTACAACCTGCCCATGCTCTACAAGCTGGGGGAGGGCGTGGATCTGGAGGAGCTGGCCCGTGCCGTGACCACCATGGCCAAGGCGCACCCCTACCTGAACATGCGCGTGACCACCGACGAACAGGGCCACCTGCGCGCGCACCGTCGCGACGACCTCACGCTGTCCTGCCCTGTCGTCACCTGCGACGAGCTGCCGAGCACGGACGAGCTCGTGCGTCCCTTTGACCTCGACAGTGACGAGCTGCTCTGCCGCGCTGCCGTCTACCAGACAAAGAGTGGCTCTTATCTGTATCTGGACGCGCATCACATCGTGAGCGACGGCGCCTCCATCGACCTCATGATCCGCGACATTCAGACCGTTCTGGACGGAACCGAGCTGGAGCGCGAGCGCTACACCGGTTACGAGTTCGCGCTGGACGAGGAAGCCGCTCGTGCGAGCGAGCGCCTGGCCGCGGCGCGCGACTTTTACGACGGCATCTTTAGGGGCTGCGGCGGCGACACCCTGCCGCCCAAGAGTGGTGACGCAAACGCTGGCCATATCGCCTTCGAGCGCACCTGGGGCGCCGCGGACGGCGCGGCGGTGCGCGCCTTCTGCGACGAGCACGACCTCACGCACAACGCCTTCTTCACGGCGGCCTTTGCCTATGCGCTCAGGGCACTCACCAACGCCGAGCGCCCGGTCTTTAGCGCCATCTACAACGGCCGCAGCGACCCGCGCCTGCAGGACAGCGTCTCCATGCTGGTCAAGACCCTGCCGGTGACCCTCGACTGCGAGCCGGACGACTATGTGGTGTCACAGATCGAGAAGTGCAGCTCGTACCTCCTGTCGGCGATGACCAACGACCTCTACAGCTTTGCCGAGATCAGCCGCGCCTACGACATCAAGGCGGACGTGCTCTTTGCCTTCCAGGGCGAGTACGTGCGCAGCGTGACGTTGGGCGGCCAGGATGCGACCGAGGTCATGCTCGGTCTCTCGCGTGCCCGCGCGGCACTGGGCATGGATGTCATGCTCGACGGCGACGGCGTGGTCTACGAGATGGAGTACGACCCCAGTGTCTTTGGCGCCCAGACCATCGCGACGCTGCGCGACCTCATGGACCAGGTGATCTCCGAGTTTGTGGTCCGCGAGCGCCTACGCGACGTGTGCCTGCTGTCGCCTGAGGCCGCCGAGCGCCTGAGCTCTCTCCACGACACTGCCGTAGAGGTCCCCGAGCGCCCTGCCTACCGTCTCCTGCAGGACCAGGCCGCTGCCACGCCCGATGCCAAGGCGCTTGTGGCCTGTGATCGCACGCTCACCTTTGCTCAGCTCAACGCCCAGGCAAACGCTGTTGGTCATGCCCTTGTGGCGCTGGGCGCAGGCCCCGAGACCAGGGTGGCCGTGCTTGCCGAGCGCGACTCCTGGGCCTATGTCATGCGCGAGGGCGTCCTCAAGAGCGGCGGCGCCTTCATGCCGGTGGACCCCGACTACCCCGAGGAGCGCGTCCGTTACATCCTTGAGGACTCCGACTGCCGCACCATCCTCACCACGGCGGCCGTGCTCGAGCGCCGCTCCGACCTCTTTGAGCAGCTAAGCGATATGAACCTCAGCATCGTGGAGGCGTGCGCGGCCGTGGACGCCAACGCAGCCGACAACCTTGACGTCGCGGTTGGTCCGCACGACCTTGCCTACGTCATCTACACCTCGGGCTCCACGGGGCGCCCCAAGGGCGTGATGATCGAGAACCACAACCTCGTCAACCTCGCCTTTGACGCCGACTGCAACCTCGAGGGCCGCGTGTTCACCCGCTACGGGCAGGTCACGCTTGCCATGGCGGCCTTCACCTTTGACGTCTCCGTCCTGGAGGAGTTCGTGCCGCTTGCCAACGGCAAGACCGTCGTGCTGGCAACCCAGGACGACATCATGGACGCCAAGGGCATGGCTGACCTCATTTCCACCAACGGCGTCTGCGGCTTTACCTGTACGCCCAGCTACCTCTCCAACATGGTCGAGGTGCCCGACTTTGCCCAGGCCATGAAGGGCGTGCATGCCGTCGACGTGGGCTCCGAGGCCTTCCCGAGCGACCTCTTTGACAAGCTCCGCGCCATCAACCCTACGCTCGACATCATGAACAGCTACGGACCCACGGAGTGCACGGTCACGGCCACGGCCATCTTCCTGGATGGCTCGGACGACGTGACCATTGGCTACCCGCTCATAAACACGGGCGTCGCTGCCGTGGACCGCGAGGGTCGTCCGCTTCCCGTGGGCGCCCTGGGCGAGCTAGCCATCATGGGCGACGGCGTGGGCCGCGGCTACATCGGTCGCGAGGACCTCAACGTCAAGAACTTCATCCAGCTGATGGGTCGCCCCGCCTACCGTTCGGGCGACCTTGCCATCGTCCGTGCCGACGGCCAGATAGAGTTCCACGGCCGTATGGACAACCTCGTCAAGCTTCGCGGTCTGCGCGTCGAGCTGGGCGAGATTGAGAGCGTCCTCAACGACTACCCAGGCGTGCGCACGAGCGTGGCGCTCGTGGCCCATGGCCAGACCGACTACCTTGCCGCCTACTTCACGGCCGACAAGCCCGTTGACCTGGTCTCGCTCAAGGCCCATCTCTCCGAGTACCTCACGGCCTACATGGTCCCGCAGGCCATCATGCAGCTTGATGAGATGCCGCTCACGGCCAACGGCAAGGCCGACAAGAGCAAGCTTCCCGCCATCGAGGTCATGGCCGAGGAGCTGGTGGCTCCCCAGAACGAGACGCAGGCCAAGATCCTGGAGCTTGCGGCCGAGGTCATCGGCACCCAGCAGCTGGGCGTCACCACCGACCTGCTCAACGCCGGCCTCTCGTCCATCGGGTGCATCCGGCTGTGCGCTCTTGTCGCCGAGGGCCTGGGCAAGACGCTCAAGGTGTCGGACGTCTTTGCCCTACGCACGGTCAAGGCCATCGAGGAGCACATTGGCGTCCAGCCCGAGCAGGAGACCTTTGAGCTCAGGCAGGAGTACCCGCTGTCCCAGACCCAGCAGGGCATCTTCTTTGAGACCATCCTGCACCCCGACACGACGATCTACAACATCCCCGAGCTCTACCATCTGGATGACGCCGTGGACCTCGTGCGCCTTCGTGACGCGCTCGCTCAGACCCTTGCCGCCCATCCCTACCTCTTTGCGACCATTCGTCGCGACGCGGACGGCAACCCCGTTGCGGTGCGCAACGAGCCGGAGGTCATCGACATCGCCATCCATGACGAGCTCCCCGACGCAGACGAGATCGTCCGTCCCTTTGACCTTGAGGGCGAGCGCCTGTTCCGCACGGCCCTCTATGACACGCCCCAGGGCAAGTACCTCTTCCTGGACACGCACCACATCGTGAGCGACGGCGAGTCCATCGACATCCTGCTCTCGGACATGTCGGCCGTCTACGCCGGCGGCGATGTCGAGGCCGAGACCTACACCGGCTTCGAGTTTGCCCTGGAGGAGGAGCGCGAGCGCGCCACGGCCCGTCTGGACAAGGCGCGCGCCTTCTATGAGGAGCGCTTTGCCGGCAGCGAGGGCGACACCGTGCCTGTGGCTGACGGTACGGGCACGGAGGAGGGCAACGCATACGTGCACCTTCGTGACGACGAGCTGTCCGGACGGGTCCGCGCCTATCTTGATGAGACCGGCGTGACGGCCAATGCCTTCTATGTCACGGCCTTCGGCCTTGCCCTGCGTTCCTTCTGCTTTGCGGAGAGCGCCACGTTTGCCACCATCTACAACGGCCGCAGCGACTCGAGGATCGCGCGCAGCGTCTCCATGTTCGTCAAGACCCTGCCCGTGTGCGTTGCGCCCGACGCACGGAGCACCGTGACAGATGCCGTGCAGGGCTGCCAGTCGTACCTGCTCGATGCCATGGCCAATGACATCTACAGCTTTGCTGAGGTGAGCCATGCCTTCGGCATCAGCGGTGACATCATCTTTGCCTATCAGGGCGAGGTCTCTGACGCTGCCGACACGCACATCTGCGACCTGCCGTCCTCGCCGTGCGAGATAGAGCTCTCGCAGGCCAAGTCCGGCATGGACATCGACGTCTTCATGGACGGTAACGCACTTGTGGTGGACTGCTCGCACAACCCGGCAACCTTTAGCGAGCACACGGTACGTGCCTTGCTCCAGACCTTCGTCAATGTCTGCCGCGAGCTCACGAGCTGCGAGACGATCGGCCAGATGAGGCTCACGAGCAAGGAGGACGAGGACGCCATCCGCTCCCTGCACGACACTGACTGGGATGTGGCGGACCGTCCGGCCTACCGTCTGGTGCAGGACCAGGCGGCTACGCGCCCGGACCGCCTGGCTGTCGTCGCCTGTGATCGCAGCCTTTCGTACGCACAGCTCAACGCTGAGGCCAATGCCATCGGCCATGTCCTGGCGGACCACGGCGCCGGCCCCAACACGATGATCGCCGTCCTTGCCGACCGCGACTCCTGGGCCTACGTGATGCGTCAGGCCGCGCTCAAGTGCGGATGCGCCTTCCTGCCCATCGATCCCGACTATCCCGAGGAGCGCGTCCGCTACATCCTCGAGGACTCCGGCGCGCGCCTGGTCCTTACGACCTCAGACATCCTCGAGCGTCGAGCCGACCTCTTTGAGGCTCTTGTCGACCTGGACCTCACGGTGGTCGAGGCCACGGCGGCGGCACGGGAGGGTGAGCGCGACAACCTGGACCGCATCGTTTTGCCAGAGAGCCTCGCCTACGTCATCTACACCTCCGGCTCAACGGGCCGTCCCAAGGGCGTCATGCTCACCAACCGCAACCTCGTCAACTTCGTGGACGACAACGACGCCAACCGCGAGGTGTGCGGCTACACCAGGCGAGCCCTAGTGAGCCTTGCCGTGGCGGCGCTCACCTTTGACTTTGCCATCATGGAGGAGTTCGTGCCCCTGGCCAACGGCATGACGGTCGTGCTTGCCACCAAGGAGCAGATCATGGACCCGGCGGCCCTGGGCGCCCTTATGGTGGAGAACCGCGTGGACGTGATGAGCTGCACGCCAAGCTACCTTTCCAGCATGCTGGACATCCCTGCCTTCTCGCGCGCCGTGGCGGGCCTGCGCTCCATCGACTTTGGCGCCGAGGCCTTCCCGCCCGGCCTCTACGAGCGCCTCATGGCCATCAACCCCAAGCTCTACGTCATGAACGGCTACGGACCCACCGAGGCCACCATTAGCTGCACCATGCAGGTGCTCGACGGCTCCGGTGACATCACCATCGGCTTCCCCAACGCCAACGTCCACGTTGCCACCGTGGATCGCAACGGTCGCCTGCAGCCGCTGGGCGCCACCGGCGAGCTTGTCATCATGGGCGAGGGCGTGGGTCGCGGTTACGTGGGCCGCGACGACCTCACGGCGCGCAGCTTCATCACGCTGCTGGACATGCCGGCCTATCGCTCTGGCGACCTCACGCGCATCCGCCCGGACGGCCAGATCGAGTACCACGGCCGCATTGACGACCAGGTCAAGCTCCGCGGCCTGCGCATCGAGCTGGGTGAGATCGAGAGCGTGCTGGACACCTACCCGTCCGTCCGCACAAGCGTGGTCGTTGTCGCCCACGGCGAGACCGACTACCTGGCCGCCTACTTCACGGCCGACGAGCCGGTGGACCTCAACGACCTGCGGGCACACCTGTCCGAGTACCTCACGGCCTACATGGTCCCGCAGGCCATGATGCAGCTGCCCGAAATGCCGCTCACTGCCAACGGCAAGATAGACAAGCGCGCGCTGCCCCAGCTCGAGGAGACGGCGCAGGAGGTCGTCGCACCCGAGACTGCGGCGGAGCGCAAGGTCCTCTCCCTCGTGTCTGAGGTCATCGGCACCTCCGCCCAGCTTGGCATCACCACCGACCTGTTTGCCGCAGGCCTGTCCTCCATCGGCTGCATCCGCCTGTGCGCCCACCTCTCTGACGCCTTTGACACCACGGTCAAGGTCGCAGACGTCTATGGCTGCCGGACGGTGCGTGACCTCGTGGAGTTCGTGGGTGACGCGCCTGCGGGCGAGCAGACCTACGAGCTGCGCGAGGAGTACCCGCTGTCCCAAACGCAGCAGGGCATCTTCGTGGAGTGCCTGCGCATGCCGGGCTCGACCGCCTACAACATCCCCATGATGTACCGCCTGGACAAGAGCATCGACCTTGACCGCCTGGCCGAGGCGCTCTCCGTGACCCTGCAGGCGCACCCCTACCTCTTCATGGGCATCCGCACCTCGGAGTCGGGCGAGGTCGTGGCCGTGCGCCGCGAGCCCGTCCGCGTGGAGGTGCCCATCCTGGACGGCCTGCCCGACGACCTCACGAGCCTCGTGCGGCCCTTTGACCTCACGGGCGACGACTACCTGTTCCGAGTGGAGCTCTTCCGCGGAGCGGATGGCCCCTGCCTCCTGATGGACACCCATCACATCGTGAGCGACGGCGAGTCCATCGAGGTCCTGCTCGCGGACGTGAGTCGCGCCTATGCGGGCGAGACTGTGGAGAGCGAGACCTACACCGGGTTCGAGTTTGCCCTGGACGAGAAGAGCGGGCGCGAGTCCGACCGCCTCGAGCGGGCCAAGGCCTTTTATGACGGCATCTTCCTGGGTTGTGGCGGCGACACGCTTCCCGTCCGCGACGGCCGCGAGGGCGCCGGTGACATCCAGACGCTCACGCTGCGCTCGCCTCATGCCGCGCAGGTTCGCGCCTTCTGCGAGCGCGAGGGGCTGTCGACCAACGCGTTCTTTACCACAGCCTTTGGTCACGCGCTTCGCTCGTTCACGGCAGCCGAGGAGCCGGCCGTCTTTGCCACCATCTACAACGGCCGCAGCGACGCTCGCCTGCGCAATGCCGTGTGCATGC
>CAJOGH010000015.1 GCA_905233865.1 uncultured Atopobiaceae bacterium | reverse complement strand
TCCAGTTGCTGTGCATCGCCATCTTCTGCTCCTGTCCATCGCAGGCCGGGCATGCCCCTATCGTAGCGCCCAAACGAGACCGCACGACGAGCGGTCGAGGAACGGCGACGGCCCCTGGCCTACCGTCTCCCGTTAGGCCATAGACAAATCGCGCACTGATGCGTATAAGTAGGTATACGACTACGTGCGCCTGCACGCCAGGCGAAAGGAAAGTGCCATGGACTTCAACGACCTGACTCCCGAGCAACAGCAGAAGGCTCGCGCGTGCAAGACCCCCGAGCAGATCCTTGAGCTTGCAAAGAGCGAGGGCTACGAGCTCACAGACGAGGAGCTTAACGGCGTTGCCGCCGGCGGCGTTTGGAGCACGTGCAACTCCCCCTACTGGTGCTCGGCAGACGGCGGCTGCTACGGACGCACGAGGTAGCCACCGCATGCTTGACACCATCCGACTTGCCTCCACAGAAGACCTCGACGAGATCTGGATGACACTCGTCGAGGTCTGTCGTCAGATGTCCCATGACCGCTACTCGCCACAATGGACGCTTGGCGTCTATCCCTCCAAGGACGACGTCATGGAAGCCATCGCCCAGTGCTCGTTCTACGTTGGCATCCTTGACGGCCGCATTGTGGCGACCATGATAGTGCGGCAGCGCGATGACGACGAGTACGCCAACGTGCCCTGGCCCAGCGGGCTGCGCGGGAACGAGGTCTCGACCGTCCATCTGGTTGCGGTTCATCCCAGCCTGAGGGGCAAGGGAATAGGTGCGGAGCTCGTCCGCGAGGCCATACGCCTGTCACGCGCCTGGAGCAAGCGCGCCGTCCACCTGGACGTCATGCTGGGCAACCTCGCGGCAAGCCGCATCTACACTGCCGAGGGCTTCGCGTACGTAGGCAACAGCGAGGCCTTCTACGAGGACACGGGCACCGTCGAACTCGAGATGTACGAGCTCGTGTTGTAAAGGCACTCTTGCAAAACAGCTCGGCTACGAGGAACTTCAGATAGGTTGGACTTCAACTCAACGATCAGAGCGCAATGAACTCACCTGCGGAAAGCATCTTGGGAGAAGCGATCCCAGACTCAAGCAGGTCTTTATCGCCTGTCAAGATCACATCGGCTCGCGACGCAAGGGCAGCCCTAAGGATAGGTCTGTCGTTGGGGTCCCGAACGATCGACTCATAGCTCACCTCAAGATCTGGTGTCGCAACGATCTCGACGCAGGAGGAAAGAGCGGCAAGAAACGAATCAAGAGCCATGAGCTTGCCTGGGAATTTGCGAGCAAAGACACGCCTCATCTCTTCTATAACATAGTCGCTCACAATGGGCGAATTTGGCGACAGCACAGCTTTCTCGTATGCCACAGCAGCAGTCCCGCCAGGAAACAGTGCGGCAGAAATTAATATGTTGGTGTCAATGAAGACCCGCATGCTAGGCCTCAGAGCGCATGTCCGAGATGAGCTCTGCGACATCGTTCTCGTTAGTAATGCCAGAGGACTGGGCTTCGCCAGCCATTTGAGCCTGAAGAACTTTCATGGCATAGGAAGCAGCGTTGACGACACGCACGTTGTCTCCCTCCACTATGAAAGTCACCTTGTCTCCCGTTCCGACGCCAAGCACCGCTCGGACATCTTTTGGAATCGTTACCTGGCCCTTGCTCATTACCTTTGCATTGTCAGCAAAAACTGTCGCAGGCATAATAACCTCCCTAAAGCAGGGTGAGTAGGGTATTTCCTACATTATACCCAGTAAACCAGTTCTGACACAGAGAGACCCAGCAGCGGCCACCGTTCCAGGGTCCAGCTTCCGCCAGGCTCCTACCTCCTCATCTTTCGACCTGCAAACACCGCACCAAGGCCGGCGATGGCAAGCTGCGAGAGCGCCGCAACCGCGCCAGCATCGCCGGTCTGCGGCAGTTGGCTCTTGTCGGCCGCAGAGGAGGTGGCGGCTGTCGTGGATGACGTGCCAGAGGAGGCGGCCGTACCCGTCGTGCCCGTCGCATCAGTCGAGGCGTCCGTCGGCGTCTCTGCCGGCGCCGCGACGATCTTGAACGTCAGCTCGGTCGACCCCTCGAGGTTGCCCTTGCCCTTCACAGTGACCGTGGCCGTGCCCAGCTCGACGTTGTCGGCGTAGGTCAGCTCGTAGTCGGTGCCAGCCGTCAGGGCGTTGCCGTCCAGCGTCGCCGTGACCGCGGGCTCAATGACCGAGCCGGTATAGGTCTGGTCGGGAATGGCCGCAAAGACAACGTCACCCATGCTTGCCGGCGACATGGTCCAGGTGAGCTCAACCGGAGCCGTGTTCTTCCTCGACTCGCTATCGCCTCCCTCGAGCTGGGCGACAAGAGCATCCGACTCGCCATCAAGGGATTCCTCCCAGGCATAGCCGTCCGCTGGCGAGGCATAGCTCACGTGCGTGCCGGCATCCCGCGCGCCCGCGCTCAGGGTATAGCCCTCGCTGGCGTCCGCGCCAAACTGCTCGGCACCCGTGAAGGTGCGGTTGACCGCGGTCGGGCGGGCCGTTGCCGCGCCAACGGTATAGCCGTCGTCCGCGACGTCATAGGTCACCATGCGCGGCAGGTAGCCCTCCGTACACCAGGCACCCTTGACCGGCTGACTAAAGATGCCGCCGCTCACGGAGACACTCGCACCCTCGGGCGCGATCACGTCACCGTACTCGGAAGAGCCCTCAAGGTATCCGTCAAGCACCCCGAGCGTACAGCCGTCCGTTATGAGCTTCACGGCAGGGCCGTTCGTGTTCACGATGGTCGCGCCATCAATGACGGCCGCGCCAGCGCTCCCCGTGACCATGATCGCAGGATAGGAGCCCTCGCAATCTCGGTTGATCGTGCAGTCACCCAGCGTGACCGACCCAATCGCGATGATCGCGTGCTCGTGCCTGCCCGTGACCGTGCCACCTCCGTCGATGGTGAGCGAGTGGCCTTCGCTGACCTGAATCGCGGCATGCGAGTAGGCGGCGTTCGTCGGGCCCACGAGCGAGTGACCGGCAAGGTTGAGCGAGACGTCCTTCTCGACGTACAGGCCCTGGTCCATCGTCACGTCAGAGGCAAGCTCGATGATGCCGTCATCGCTCACGTTCTGAAGCGCTTCCTGGACGGTGGTATAGGTGTCGGGCTCGCCAGCACCGGCCGTGTTCACATAGACGTGGCTCGCGGACTGCGGCGCAACGATAGGCTCGTCGGGCGCCTCCTGGTCAGCGGATGCGACACCAACTGGCGCAAGCACGCCAAGCGCGAGCACAAGGCCCGCAGTGACGGCACGTTTGGTCCCGAGGTTCATGACGTTCATGAGGATCCCTTCGCTCGGCCGCACGACACGCAGCGCTCACAGCTGGCAAGATTGTCTCACACAAGGCATGCGAGTGAGTCGAGTCCCTTGCGCGCGCAGCACTTCTTGAACTTGCGACCGCTGCCACAAAAGCACTCGTCATTGCGGCCCACGCCCTCCGCACGCGCGCGGTCCTGCACAAGCTGGCCGGCCATTTGGTCAAGGCCCCGCAAGAAGCAGGCGCGCATGGCGGCAAACCGTTCGTGGCCAAAGGCCTCGCGCTCCCCTATGGACTGGTCCCAGACGCTCACGTATGCCTGCGCCTCTTGGAAGCCAGGCGTCGTCCCAAGTGCGTCAGGTACGAGCGATAAGAGCCAAGGTGAGACACGGGTACCCGTGACCTGCGACCACACGAGGGGCATCAGGGACACCGTCAGCATGAAGCGGTACCACATCTCGAGGGGGATCTGGTCTAGGTTGCCACCAAGCGACGAGCCGAGACGTACGTCCTCCCTGCTCGGGAGGGCACGGACGCTCTCCATGGAATGCTGTAGGGCAGCGCGCTCCGCGCTCCCAAGGGCAAGATCGTCAAGGCGGCCGTTGAGGATGTCGAGCACGTCAAAGCGCCACGAGCGCAGCGGTGCGGCGTCGGGGTCCAGGAGATAGTCGGTGAAGTCCGAGCCCTCCGGCGCCAGCGCACGCGTCAGTGCGTCATCATCCGGCTCGCCGCTTCCCAGGCACTCGTCGCACCATGTGACGACGTCCATGGGCTGTGCGCTCTTGTCGTCCACCTCATAGACGTCAATCACCTGGACGTAGGACGGCGAGGCGGCATAGGCGCGAAACCAGGAGTCAGCAAGCGAGTCGGGATTGAGCAACGTGCAGAAGAGGGGGCGGTAGCCCAGGCGCCGCTCGAGCCCCGTCGACTCCGCCACCGACCCAAGGTCGGGCAGAGGCTCGGCGGCGTGCGCGGTATACAAGAGCATGTGTTCCTCCTTCTCTTGGCTCCCATTCTACCGAGCCATGGCCACGCTCCCTCGCGCTGAGACAGGCTCAAAACCGCTCAAAATACGACAGGGAGCTCGTATATACGAACACGTGTCGAGTTTTGTGTGCCCGTCAGGCCGACAAGAGCGTGCGCATTTTACCGCTTGCCTAGGATGCCCCAAGGCAGCTTGCGGCAAGCGGTGTTGCAGGCTCAGGAACGAGCGCTGGCAAGACGTGACTCAATGAAGTCGGCGGCGCCAGCAGGGCCCTCGCAGGAGCAAAAGTTGTCGCGCATGCGCGCGGCACCATCCAAAAGCCCGCCGTCCCCCAGCGCAGCAGCGAGTGCCTCCCACATCGCCGCTGGGTCCTTTGCCGCCCGCGGATCAAGAGGCACGCCGGCGCCAACCTCCTCCGCACGACGCGCCACGGCACGCTGCTCGCCCGTAAGGGGAAAGAGCAGCAGCGGCACGCCCAGATAGAGTCCCTCGGACACGCTGTTCATGCCGCAGTGCGTCACAAACAGGCTCGCGCGCGAGAGCACGTCGAGCTGGTCGACCGCGTGCTCAACCGTCACATTTGCCGGCAACTCGCCCAGGGCGGAGGCGTCAAAGCTCTGACCGCACGAGATGAGCAGCTCCACGTCCTGACCAGCCACCGCCTCTATGCAGCTGCGATAGAAGTCCGGGTGGTCGTTGATCACCGTGCCCAACGACACATAGACAAGCGGCGTGCCCGTCTTTTCCCTCGGCTCCACCGCCCTCAGCGACGGACCCACAAAGCGATAGTGGCTTGAGTCAAAGGAGTCGGCGCATGGCTGAAAGAGCCGCGAGGTGTACACGATAGTGTCGTCGTCCTCTTTGTTCTGGACGATGTCGAGGGCACTCTTCACGTCAAACCCGAGCCCCCTGAGCTTACGGAGCTCGCGGTTGACGCGCGGGAGGCCAAAGACCATGTCGGCCAGCTCGGACGCGCTCGACTTCATGTACTGCGCCGAGTACCTGTTAAAGGCAAAGGTCGTGGTCGAGATAACCAGGGGTAGGTGATGCTTCTGGCAAAAGAGCTTGCCCCAAAAGCAGGCCGAGTCCGACACCACGAGGTCGGGGCTATAGCGCTCCACGTCGGCCGCGACCGTCGCGTCCATGAGCGCGGTTGTCTGGAACGACCGCACACTCATCTCGGTGGTCGACACCTTGTGCAGGCGACGCTCGGAGGCCGCGTCAATGGGCGGCAGGAACTCGTCGCATCTCACGAACGCGGCGCCAGTGTCCTCGATCTTGGCGCGGAACTCGTCAAAGGAATAGTAGCGCACCTCATGCCCACGCCTCACGAGCTCGCGCACGACCTCGATGCTGGGGTTGGTGTGACCGTAGGCCGGAATGCAGAACCAGAAGACCCTCATTGCGCCCTCTTCCTCTCCTTGGCTGTGCCATGAGCCAAGCTTACCCAATTGCCTTCCGACAAGAGCGTGCGCATGCCGGGTCAACCGCTTCCCGGCACGCACGCGGACCTGGCTATTGAGCGACGTCATCGCGCCGGATGACGGCGACCGTCAGGTCGTCAAACTGCTCCGAGCCCTCCGCGAACACCTTGACCGCCCACACTGCCTCGTCCGCCAGGTCGAACGCGCACGCGAAGGGCAGGTGCGCCTCAAGCGCGTCCACAAAGCGCTCCATGCCCATGAACTCGTTCGCGGCGTTCGTCGCCTCGTTGACGCCGTCGGTAAAGAGCAGCAGGCTCTCACCGGGCGTGAGCGTGAGAGACTCCTCCACGAGCTCGATGTCGTCATAGAGACCCACAAGCTCGCCCGAGTCGACCTTGAGCCTGCGCACGTCACGCCCGACCACGAGCGGCGGCATGTGGCCCGCGTTGCAGAACGTGACACGCCCGTCGCGCGGGTCAAACACCGCCGCGAACATGGACACGAACAGGCCCTCCGGGTTGGAATCGGTGAGCAGCGTGTTCACGCGCTCCAGCGTCTCCTTGGGTCCCCTGCCTGCCATGAGGCCTTCGCGCGACATGGAGCTGACCATGCCCATGAAGAGCGCGGCCGCCATGCCCTTGCCACTCACGTCGCCCACGACAAGGGCAGCGGTGCCGTCCGACCGGGGGAACATGATGTAGAAGTCTCCGCCCACCTTGCGCGCGGGATGCGAGAACGCACAGATGTCCAAGCCCTCGAACGAGCGCTGCGTCAGGGTGGGCACGACGCCTCGTTGGATGCGTCGGGCCACGCCAAGCTCGACCTCGGCCTGCACGCGCTGGGCCGTCAGCTCGTCGATGTCATCGAGGTACTCGTCAATGTCATGCGCCATGCCTTCAAAGGCACCGGCAATCTCGCCCATCTCATCGTTCGTCGTGATGCCCACGGGCTCAAGATGGCGGGCGTCACGCGCGGAGAACGACCTCATACGCTCCGCAATCACACGAAGCGGGCCAAAGACGTGCTTCTTGAGCTCGTGCATCTGGATGAGCAGAACGAGCAGCATTCCGCCGATGAGCGGCGCCAACACAAGGAGCGTCGAATGGAGTACGCGCTCGCGCTGATCTACCACAGAATAGTCGGCGGCCGCAAGCGTTGTGGTCTTTGCACTGTCCACATTGCTGAACCAGGTGAGCACGAAGCCATACTCGTTGTCGACCACCTCGGCCTCCCTGGAAAGGGAGTCGTCGAACGCAAGCCACTCCAGTTGCGTCAGCTCGTGATCGACAACGGTGCCGTACGCGCGCTCCTCCTGCACCTTCTGATCAAGCTCGTCATCGGCAGCGACGCACATCAGGTACTTGACGGTGCCATTCTCGGGATGGGCCTCGTACACGTACAGGTAGTCCATAAGGCTTTGCTGACAAATATTGCGAAGCTCCTTGCGGCACTCCACATAGGCATCCGAGCCAGGCGTAAGATCGCCGTATGTTTTCAGGTAGTAGTCGTAGGTCGCCGCACAGATGTCCGAGGCGTTCCTGCCAATCTCGTCCGACATCCTGTGCTCGTTCCAGCGCAGGTACCGGTAGCCAAAGTAGCCGGCAAGGCCACCAAAGACCAACACGGACACGACAAAGACTACGGTAATCCTTGTCCTGACCGACCTGAACATGACTACTGAATCTTAAGACGCTTGCTCATGCCGGTAAGGTCAAAGACCTCCTGGATCTCGTCGGAAACGCCCGTGATAACGAGGTTGCCAGCCATCCTCTTGTGGGCCGACATTATCTGCCGCAGGCCCGCTGACGAAACGTACTCCAGCTTGGAAAAGTCAAACTCCAGCTCGCTCACGTCTTTGCCCAGCTGGCCAAGGGCCACTCCGAGCTCGGGTGCGGTCTGTGTGTCAAGCCAGCCCTCAATTGCGAGCGTGGCCTTGCTGCCGTCGACGGTCTTGATGATGTTCACTCGGACCTCCATCGTGTGGTCGTCGCGTCATGGCGTTTATGACATTCTACAGGTACGGGCCAGGCTCTTGCCACCTCGGGCGACAAGAGCCCACTCCCCTACTCCTCCTCTTCCTCCTCATCAAAGAAGCCCAGCCCCTCCAGGGCACCCAGGAACTGCTCAACATAGGAGATGGAGGTGGCGCTCCACCTGAACCCAAGGCGGTACAGGACCTGCATGGTGTAGCCATTGTCGATGACGGGCGTCACCACCGGCGCGCCCTTGGCCTTGCCGGCATAGGCAAGCATGCTGGTGAGCACGCGCGCCTTGGCAGGGTCGGCCTCGGCCGTCCTGAGCTCGCGCACGAACACGTCACGCTCCACCGGCTCGACGTCCAGGCCGGATTCGCGCATGGCCTCGAACACGTCGCTCATGAACACCTTGTGGTGGTTGATGGGGTGGAAGACGACACACCCGTCAGGCGACTGCGCGAGCAGGAGGATGGCCCTGGCCGTCTGGTCGATGGGCGAGAACTCCATCGTGGCGTCCAGCTGACCGTAGGGCACACATCCCAGCATGGCGTAGGACTTGAGGCGCCCCATGGCCGCGTTGGTGTCGTAGTTGATCTGGAACTCGCCGTCGCCGGCACGCGGTGCCAGGTTGCCAACGCGCATGACCTTGCCCACAAGCCCCTTGCGCGCGACCGCGTCGAGGACCAGCCGCTCGCTCAGGAACTTGGAGCGCGTGTACTTGTTCTGCAGGTCCTGCCCCACATACAGGTGGCGCTCGGTCGTCTTGCCCACGAAGTCCACGCCAGGCCGCAGGGGGCACTTCATCGTGGAGCCCGTGGAGATCTGCACAAGCGCAGCGCCCTTGTCCAGGCAGAAGTCAACGAGCTTGGCTGCGCCGCCCACGTTGACGTCCTCGATCTCCGTGCCCACGCTAAAGTGCTTGACCACCGCAGCACAGTTGATGACCGTGTCCACGCGCGCGTCATCAGGCAGGTTGATGTCATTCGTAACGTCGCCCTCAATGACTACGATGCGACTCCCAAAGAGCTCCGCGTAGTCCTTCTCAAAGTAGTAGAACAGCTGATACTTGAGGCGCATCTTGGCCGACACAGTCTTGTGCGGACGCACGAGGCAATAAGCCGTACCGCTATAGTTCTCCAGGTACTCGCGAAGGATATGGATGCCCAGGTATCCCACGGCGCCCGCAAGCAAGATGTTGCCCAGGGGCCTGCGCTCGCCCTCCGTGAACGTGCGCAGGTTGTTGTTGGACAGCAGCTCGTCGATTGCCTCGTAGTCAAAGTCGCTTATCTCGCTGTCCTCGGCCGCCGCACCTCCGGCCTCGTCCGGTCCGGCCTCGCCGCACACCGCGGCAAGCCCACGCGGCGTCGGGTTGGCAAACACATCGGCGTAGCTGACCTGCCACCCGCGCTTCTCGGCCTCGACGGTAATGCGAATCGCCATGAGCGACGTGCCGCCGATGTCAAAGAAGCTGTCGGTGGCGCCGACCTCGTCAAGCCCCAAGATCTCGCCAAAGATGGAGCAAAAGGCGGCCTCGGTCTCGTTGGTCGCCTGGACCATGCCGCTCGAGCGAAAGAGCTCGGCCGCGGGAAGCGTGCGATAGTCCACCTTGCCATTGGGCGTCATGGGCATGGCGTCCAGCTGCTTGAAGGCCGACGGCACCATGTACGCCGCCAGGCTCTCGGCCATGGCACCGCGCACGTCGGCCACGTCCAGGCGCTCGGTCGCGCTGAAGTACGCGCACAGGTGCTCGACGCCACCAATGCGCGCGATGCGCACGGCCCCGGCGCTCACCTTGGGCACCGCCGCCAGCGCCGCCTCGACCTCCCCTATCTCGATGCGCAGCCCGCGAAGCTTGACCTGCGTGTCCGTTCGGCCAAGAATCTCCACGTCGCCGCTCGGGAGCATACGCGCGTAGTCGCCGGAGAGATAGCACCGCATGCCGTCGCGCTCCACAAAGGCCTCGGCCGTCTTGTCTGGCAGGTTGTTGTAGCCGCGCGCGACGCCGGGCCCGCCAATGAGCAGCTCGCCCACAACGCCCACGGGCAGCTCGTTGCCGTCCGCGTCGACGACGCACTCCCACACGTTGTACAGCGGCCGCCCCACGCTGATGGCCGTCTCGTGCGTGAGGTCCTTCATGTTGGACGACACGCAGGTCTCCGTGGGTCCGTACGTATTGATGATTCGCGCCTCGGTCGAGCGCTGGAGCAGCGGCAACAGGCCTTCGGTGTACTTCTCGCCACCCGACGCGATCACCTTGGCGTGGGCGATGGCCTCCACGAACGACGGAGACTCGAGGTACTGCCTCAGGCGCGAGTGCGTGGCGTTGAAGGCGTCGGCGCCCGTGGCCGCAAAGAGGTCCGCCAGCTTGGCGGGATCGTTGACCTGCGACTCGTCCGCAAGCACGAGCGTCACGCCATTGACGAGCGGCGTTAGCGTCTCCTTGACGGACATGTCAAAGGACAGCGTCGTCACGCTCAGGAACGCGTTCGCGTTGCCCACGAGCGCGTCCACGAGCAGGTTGGACGGATGGCGCGAGTTAAAGTTGCACACGCCGCGATGGGTGAGCATGACGCCCTTGGGCTTGCCGGTGGAGCCAGACGTGTAAATCAAGTACGCCAGGTCATCGGGTCCCACATCCACCCTGGGACGCGAGCTGTCCGGGCAGGCCAGCAGCTCCGCGATGTCGACGGCGCCGCGCACCTCCGCGCTCTTGTCGGCCGTAGTGATGACCACCTCGGCACCCGAGTCGGTCAGGATGTGTTCGATGCGCTCGGCCGGGTAGGCGCGGTCGCACGGGATGTAGGCGCAGCCCGCCTTGCACACGCCAAACATGGCAACGATGACGTCCGAGGTTCGCGGCAGCAGCAGTGCCACGCGACTTTGCGGCGGCACGCCCTTGTCGATAAGAGCATGCGCGATGCGATTCGCACGCTCGTCAAGCTCGGCGTAGGTCAGGCTCGCGTCGGCCGCCACGAGCGCGAGCGCGTCGGGCGTGCGGTCCGCCTGCGCCTCGAGCGCCTCGTGCAGAAGGTCAAAGTCAACAGGACCGGTGGCCTCCTGGTGCATACCATCAAGCTGAGCGCGGCGCGCGTCGTCCAGCAGGCTAATGGAGCGAACCGGCGCCGTGGGATCGGCAATGAGGGCCTTTGCCGCAATGACGATGGAGTCGGCGAGGCTCTGGGCCAGGCCCTCGCTGTAGAGCGCGTCGTTGTAGTACACCACGACGGCAGGCGCGCCGTCGGCCATCTCGATGTGCACGGAGAGCTTGAACTTTGCCTCGTTGGCAAGGATCCCGGAGATGCCCGCGATGCTCGAGCCCGCGCCGACACCGTTGGCATGTTCGTGAACACCCTCCCGCTCGCCGTGACCGTGGGCGACGAGGACGCGTCGGCGTTCGTCGCCTCCTGTGCCAAGACACTGGCGGGTGCCATCGAGCACGAGGCCTACCCCTTTGCGGCCATCGCCTCGGACTACGGCTTTGCCCCCAGCGTCGTCTACGAGTACCAGGTCGGTGCCGTGGAGCTCGAGGGCGTCGGCGCGGGCTCGAGCATCGCCGGCATCTC
>CAJOGH010000014.1 GCA_905233865.1 uncultured Atopobiaceae bacterium | reverse complement strand
CTTGCTGGCGGAGGCTCTTGTCGCCCGCCTGGACGCGCTGGACGAGAACGCGCGCGTGGCAAGCGCCAACGCCCGGACCGTCGCGGCGTACCTGGTCGCGCACCCGCTCGTGCACCGCGTGGCCTATCCGGGGCTCGTGGGCGGCGAGGGCTACGAGGCGGCGCATGCCATCATGCACGACGGCTTTGGTCCGCGCGTGGACTGGCAGGACCTCGACGGCGCCTGGCACACGGTGCGCCTCTCTGCTGGTGACGACGCGCGCGGCGTTTGCGCAAGCCTGCCTGTATGCGCGTGACCGCGTGCGACCGCGCGTGCCCGACGCCCTCTCCGGTGGTCGGCTGCCACCCTGGAGCGTCATTTGGCGCAATCGGGGCCTTTCTTGTTCGAGATGACGCTCGGGGGTGGTAAAACCGGGCACTTCGCGCGCTCTTGTCGGCAGGGCGATAAGAGCACAAGCTTGTTACCTGGTGCTTTAGAAAGCCATTGCAGCCCTTGCTCCAAATGACGCGCCAGGGCGCCACCCCAGAGCGTCATTTGGAACACAGATCGCGCCAAATGCACCATATGACGCTCGGGGGCGGTTGCGCCGGCGTGCCGCGCGCTCCTACGCGGCGCCGCGACCCTCGTCACACCTGTGGATAAACGTTTAACCACGCGCGGGGCCTCACCTGCGCAGCGTCGCAACTTGACCAGCAATAGGTGGACAAGTTGCAGGTAGCGGGCGGCACAATTAACGAACGCACAATAATTCGAACACTCCCGCTTGGTAGAATTAACTCGATTGCTGCATACGCAAGCTTGGAAAGTGGACATAGGTCCTGACCCAGGGAGGCCACATGGCAAAGACACCCAAGCCCATCGACAGCGTGGAGGCGCTGCAGGAGCGCATCGCAAGTATGCGCGCAGCGCAGGCGGAGTTCGCCACCTTCACCCAGGAGCAGGTTGACAAGATCTTCTATGAGGCGGCGATGGCGGCCAACAAGGCGCGCATTCCGCTGGCCAAGATGGCGGTCACCGAGACCGGCATGGGTGTCATGGAGGACAAGGTCATCAAGAACCACTACGCCTCCGAGTACATCTACAACAAGTACAAGAGCATGAAGACCTGCGACGTCATCGAGGAGGATGACGCGTTTGGCTTCAAGAAGGTCGCCGAGCCCATGGGCATCGTGGCGGCGGTCATCCCCACGACCAACCCCACGTCCACGGCCATCTACAAGTGCCTTCTGTGCCTTAAGACGCGCAACGCGATCCTGATCTCGCCCCACCCGCGCGCCAAGGACTGCACCATCGCCGCGGCCCAGCTCGTGCTTGACGCCGCCGTCAAGGCCGGCGCGCCCGAGGGCATCATCGACTGGATCCCCGCGCCGTCGCTGGAGCTGACCAACGAGCTCATGCGCTCCGCCGACATCATCCTGGCCACCGGTGGTCCCGGCATGGTCCAGGCCGCCTACTCCTCGGGCAAGCCCGCCCTGGGCGTCGGCCCCGGCAACACCCCCGTCATCATCGACGACACCGCTGACGTGCGCCTGGCCGTCAACTCCATCATTCACTCCAAGACCTTTGACAACGGCATGATCTGCGCGTCCGAGCAGTCCGTGACCGTCGTTGGCGACAAGACCTACAAGGCTGCCAAGGCCGAGTTCGAGGCCCGTGGCTGCTACTTCCTCAAGGGCGACGAGCTGGACAAGGTCCGCAAGACCGTCATTATCAACGGCTCCGTGAACGCCAAGATCGTGGGCCAGCGCGCCGCCAAGATCGCCGAGATCGCCGGCGTGACGGTGCCTGCCAGCACCAAGGTTCTTATCGGCGAGGTTACCTCGGTCGACCCCTCCGAGGAGTTCGCGCACGAGAAGCTGAGCCCCGTCCTGGCCATGTACAAGGCCAAGGACTTCGACGACGCCCTGGCCAAGGCCGAGCGCCTCGTCGCTGACGGCGGCTATGGCCACACCTCCTCGCTCTACATCGACGTCCGCGAGAAGGAGAAGATGGCCAAGCACGCCAAGGCCATGAAGACCTGCCGTATCCTGATCAACACGCCCTCCTCGCAGGGTGGCATCGGCGACCTGTACAACTTCCGCCTGGCTCCGGCGCTGACGCTGGGCTGCGGCTCCTGGGGCGGCAACTCCGTCAGCGGCAACGTGGGCCCCGAGCACCTCATCAACGTCAAGTCGGTCGCAGAGAGGCGAGAGAACATGCTGTGGTTCCGCACCCCCGAGAAGGTCTACTTCAAGAAGGGCTGCATGCCGGTGGCCCTGGACGAGCTGGGCACCATCATGCACAAGAAGCGTGCCTTCATCGTCACGGACCAGTTCCTGTACAAGAACGGCTTCACCCAGCCCATCGAGGCCAAGCTCGACGAGATGGGCATCGTCCACAGCTCCTTCTGGAACGTCGCTCCCGACCCCACGCTGCAGAGCGCGGAGGAGGGCGTCGCCCAGCTGCGCGCCTTTGAGCCCGACGTCATCATCGCCATGGGCGGCGGCTCCGCCATGGACTGCGCCAAGATCATGTGGATGATGTACGAGCACCCCGAGGAGGACTTCGAGGACATGTCCATGGACTTCATGGACATCCGCAAGCGCGTCCACACCTTCCCCGAGATGGGCGCCAAGAGCTACTTCGTGGCCATTCCCACCTCGTCCGGCACCGGCTCCGAGGTCACGCCGTTCGCGATCATCACAGACGCCGACACGGGCGTCAAGTGGCCCATCGCCGACTACGCGCTGCTGCCCAACATGGCCATTGTGGACACCGACAACATGATGTCCCAGCCCAAGGGCCTCACCAGCGCCTCCGGCGTCGACGTCCTCACGCACTGCCTCGAGGCCTTCGTCTCCATCATGCACTCCGACTACACCGACGGCATCGCGCTGCGCGGCATGAAGCTCGTCTTTGACTACCTGCCCCGCGCCTACGACGACGGCTCCGATGTGGAGGCCCGCGACCGCATGGCCAACGCCTCCTGCCTGGGCGGCCTCGCCTTTGCCAACGCCTTCCTGGGTGTCAACCACTCCATGGCGCACAAGCTGGGCGCGTTCCACCACATCCCGCACGGCCTGGCCAACGCCGTCATCCTCAAGCGCGTCATGCGCTACAACGCCGCCGAGCGCCCGACCAAGATGGGCACCTTCTCGCAGTACGGCTACCCCCACGCGCTCGCCCGCTACGCCGAGGCCGGCCGCTTCTGTGGTGCCACCGGCAAGGACGACCGCGAGGTCTTTGAGAACTTCCTCGACATGATCCAGGACCTCTTTGACCACGTGGGCGTGAAGAAGACCATCGCCGAGTACGGCGTGGACGAGAAGTACTTCCTGGAGACGCTTGACGAGATGAGCGAGCAGGCCTTCAACGACCAGTGCACCGGCGCCAACCCGCGCTACCCGCTGGTGTCCGAGATTCGCGAGCTGTATATGGACGCGTACTACGACCGTGAGCCCAGCTCCTACGAGGACTAAGATAAGGCTGAACTAACACTCGCTTCTCTTGGAGGACATTCATGGAACTACCTAACGAGCCCAAGGCGTTCGTGAAGCGCCACAACAAGTCCGTCTACGACTGCGGCGACTTTGTCGCCAAGGAGTTTGCGGAGGACAAGCCCGCGTCTGACGTCTTCAACGAGGCCCTCAACGACGCCCGCGCCAACGAGGCCGGCCTGCCCGCTCCCGCGGTGCTGGAGGTCAGCTGCCCCGACGGCCGTTGGACCATCTTTACCGAGCGCTTCCCCGGTCACTCCCTGCGCACCCAGCTCAAGGAGGGCGCGGATCCCAAGGAGGTTCTGACCAAGCTCGTCAAGCTGCAGCTCAAGGTGCAGTCTGCTTCCGCGCCGCTGCTCAACCGTCAGAAGGACAAGCTTGCGAGGATGATCGACTCCGTCAAGGAGCTCGACCCCTCCACCCGCTATGAGCTTCAGGTGCGCCTGGACGGCCTGCGCAACGCCGAGAACGTCTGCCACGGCGACGTGAACCCCTCTAACGTCATCGAGGACGAGGAGGGCAACCTCTACCTCGTCGACTGGGCGCACGCCACCCGCGGCAACGCAGCCTGCGACGTCGCTATGACCTACATGCTGCTTACCATGCGTGATGGCAAGGAGGTCGCCGACCTCTACCTGGACCTCTACTCCAAGGCTGCCGACATGCCCAAGCAGGAGGTCATGAACTGCCTTCCCATCGTGGCCGCTGCCGAGCTCGCGCGCGACCGCGAGGACGACAAGGACTTCCTCATGAGCTGGATTGACGTGGCCGACTACCAGTAAGCCACCTGACAAGCACGACCAGCGAGCCCCGGTTCATATGAGCCGGGGCTTTTCTTGCTCTTCTCGCCATAAACTTTTTAAGAGACAAATGGACGTAGCACTTGTCTCTTAAAAGCCTTATGCTCTACCCGTTGCGCGGGGCGACAAGAGCCTCGCGCAGCCCGCCGATGCGTTTATGTTCCTAATTGGCCCTCAAACTCTTGCCACAGCGCGAATCGGCCATTCGTTTCCTGGGCAAATGAGAACCGCACCCGAGCCTGGCAGCAATCGGAGGGTCAGTTAGGAGCATAAATGCATTTCGACTGCACGCCCCCCGATGTCTCTGGTGCCAATCGGAGACAGGTATGGCGCCGTTGCTAGCCTGTCTCGCCCTGACCAACCGTGAGGGCATTGTGTGAAGGCTTGCGTCGGCGGGGCGGCTCGCGTAGTATTGCAAGTCGTGAGTATCCAAGCGGGGAGTGATCCCCCACCATCCGGCGCCTTATGGTAGCTGTCTGGTTGACAAAGATCTTTCGCCCGCAAGGGCTCTTGTCTCCTGCAGCCATCATGTGCCGGGAGACATTTTTTATGCGGCTATGCCGCCAGAAGGGAAGGTGACAGAGATAGCTAAGTCTCAGGGTCCTCGCATCAACGAGGAGATTACCGCCCGTACCTGCCGCCTGATCGGCGCGGACGGCGAGCAGCTCGGCCTCTTTGGCATCGACGACGCCCAGCGCGTTGCCGATAACGAAGGCCTTGACCTCGTGGAGATCGCTCCCAACGCGGAGCCTCCCGTCTGCAAGGTCATGGACTACGCCAAGTACAAGTACGAGAAGGCTCGCGCTGCCAAGGCCGCCCGCAAGAACCAGGTCAAGGTCGAGGTCAAGGAGATGAAGTTCCGTCCCAAGATCGACGTTGGCGACTACGAGACCAAGAAGGGTCATGTCATGCGCTTCCTCAAGAAGGGCGCGCGCGTGAAGATCACGATCATGTTCCGCGGTCGTGAGATGGCCCACCCCGAGCAGGGTCTCAACGTCCTCGAGCGTCTTGCGGAGGATCTCAAGCCCTACGCGACCGTCGACAGCGCCCCCAAGATGGAGGGCCGCAACATGCACATGCTCGTCTCGCCTATCAAGGGCGCCTTTGACGCCGAGGCTGGCGATGCAGATAAGAAAGACAAGAAGGAGAACTAGTATGCCCAAGATGAAGACGCACAAGGGTACGGCCAAGCGTTTCCGCCGCACCGGCACCGGCAAGATCATGCGCGCCAAGGCGTTCAAGAGCCACATTCTTACCAAGAAGAGCCCCAAGCGCATCCGTGGTTTCCGCAAGGAGGCCGTCCTGTCCCCCGCGGACGTCAAGACCGTCAGCACCCGCATGGGCAAGTAGCTCTGCGAACCTCTGTTTACTAGCACCTAGGAGTTGATTAACAATGGCACGAGTCAAGCGCGCAGTCGCCGGCCGCAAGAAGCGTAAGACCCTGGTCGAGCGCACTAAGGGTTATTACGGCACCTCCTCCCGCACCTTCCGCGGCATGAAGGAGCAGGCCCAGCACTCTGGTCAGTACCAGTACCGCGATCGTCGCAACAAGAAGCGCGACATCCGCCGTCTTTGGATCCAGCGCATCAACGCTGCCGCCCGCATCAACGGCATGAACTACTCCAATTTCATGCACGGCCTCAAGCTGGCCGGCGTCGAGCTGGACCGCAAGGTCCTGGCTGGCATCGCCTACGAGGACGAGGCCACGTTTGCCAAGCTCGCCGAGGTGGCCGCTGCCGCCCTCGCCGACGCCAAGTAGGCTGCGGCTCGCATAGCTTTGCCCCAGGGGCGCCTTCGGGCGCCCCATTTTTGTGCCTACGCATGCCGTTTCGGTGGGTGGTGTTTTGGGGGGCGCTATCCATCTTGCCCTATACTTGAAGAGTTGAACTTGCATGATCGTTTTGGAGGTAGTTCGTGTCATCAGCGGCTCCGACGCACGCGCGCGAGACTCGCGCCCGTGCCAAGCACTCTACGGCGCCCATCGTCCCGCCCAGCTCTCGCATAGATGCCCTGGATGGCCTGCGCGCCCTGTGCGCCCTTGCCGTTGTTGCCTATCACATGGGGGTCACCTGGCTCCCCGGCGGCTTCATGGGCGTGTCGGTTCTGTTTGTCCTCACGGGCTTTCTGACCACGCAGAGCATCCTTCGTGACCTCAAGCGCACCGGCGGCAAGCTGAGCCCGCTCGCGTTCTGGAAGCGTCGCCTGCTGCGCCTCATGCCCACAGCTATCGTCTTCGTCATCGTGTGCGGTGCGCTCTGCACCCTGTTCAACCACGTCATGCTCACCAAGATGCGACCAGACGTGGTGCCTGCGCTGTTCATGTTCATCAACTGGACCAAGATCGCCGCGCAAGAGTCCTACTTTGCCGCGGCCGGCTCGCCCTCGCCGCTCACGCACTTCTGGTCGCTCGCGCTTGAGGCGCAGTTCTACCTCGTGTGGCCGCTGCTCATCATGCTGCTTGCAAAGCTGGGCCTGTCCCGCCGTGCCACACGTCGCACCCTTGCCGTCATGGGCGTCGCCTCGGCCATCCTCATGGCCGTCATGTACGTGCCGGGCGCCGACCCCACGCGCGTCTACTACGGCACCGACACGCGCCTCTTTAGCATGTTCTTTGGCGGCTGGCTCGCCTTTGGCCTGCCCATGCGCCGCGTGAGCTCCGCCGAGCTCCAGGCACGCGCGATGCATGCCAATCCCACGCTCGTCGGTCTCGTGTGCGCCGCAGTCGTGGGCGTTTCGTTCTTCGTGCTGCGCGGCGACAGCCCGCTCACGTACTGGGGCGGCATGGCCATCGCGAGCGCCGCGGCGACCGTCCTCGTGGGCGTCATCTCCTGCACCGACTCGCCGCTCGCGCGCCCGCTCTCGTGGCGCCCGCTCACCTGGCTGGGCGAGCGCAGCTACGCGCTGTACGTCTGGCACTACCCGCTGGTCGAGTTCCTGAACCCCCGCACCTCCACGACGCCCAAGCCCTGGTGGATGTGGTTCGTGCAGCTGGCCGTCTACATCGGCGTGGCGGCGCTCTCGTACTTCTTTGTCGAGAAGGCCCTCTCGGGTGGCTTCCGCGCCCGCACCGACGCGCCGTCGGCCCGACCTGGCACCCGCGCCCACACCTCCCAGCGCGCGCACCGTCGCAACGCCATCAACACGCGCCAGGCACCCTCCGCCGGGGTCGCGAGCTCGCTCAACCCCCGCACCCTGCCTGCTCTTGCGGTCAGTGCGGTCTGCCTGGTCATCGCTGTCTTCGGCTTCATTTTCGTACCCTCGGTCAACGCCGTGGGCGACCACGAGGGCGACGCCCGCGTCATGGAGGCCACGCTGCGCAAGCCCCTCACGGATGGCGTGTACGACGTCGTCCTCATTGGTGACTCCGTGAGCCTGAGCGCGGCGGATGACTTCAACGAGGCCTTCCCCTACGGCCTCATTGACTCCAAGATCAGCCGCCAGCCCCAGGCCGCCATGGAGGTGCTGCAGGGCTACCTTGACCAGGGCGTGGTGGGGGACAACGTCGTCATCTCGATTGGCACCAACTCCCACCTGTACCGCGAGGGCATCGACGAGTTCCACAACATGGTGGGCGACCGCCAGCTCTGGTTCATCACCTTGCGCAGCCCCGAGATCGACGATATCGGCTCCAACGAGGAGATGTTCAACGCGGCCAAGGAGTACAACAACGTCCACGTCATCGACTGGTTCACGGCCTCCGAGGGCCACGACGAGTACATGGAGCCCGACGGCACGCACATTAACGCCGAGGGCTGCAAGGCCTTTGTGGACCTCATCGTGAGCACCATGAACTACGAGGTGCCCAACCGCGAGAACACCACTTACGACGCCGTCATGATGGGCAACGGCGTGACCATCAGCTGCCTTGACAGCCTGGCTCAGGCCTGGCCCGGCGCCGCGCTTGACTGCGCCGGCGGCCGCAGCCCACAGATGGTCATCGACGCCATCAATGGCTACGTGAAGGACGGCACGCTGGGCGGTCCTGTCATCGTCGCCCTGGATGCGGCCGCGCCCACGTCCAAGGACGACATGGCGCGCATGGCCGATGTTGCCTCCGGGCACGACCTGTACCTCGTCAACGTCCGCGCACCCTTTGGTTGGGTCCAGCAGACCAACGACGACGCGGCCGCTCTGGCAAACGAGCGCGGCAACGTGCACGTGGTGGACTGGTACGGTGCCAGCGCCGGTCACGACGACTACCTGGCCGACGACGGCATCCAGCTCACGGACGCCGGTCGCGCGGCCTACGTGCGCACGCTGACGTCATCGGTGTCCATATAGCCGAACTGCACGCCCCATACCCAAGAGGCCGACAAGAGCATGCTCTTGCCGGCCTTGTTCTTTAGTGGCGCAAATGCGTTTTGGTTCCTAATTGGCCCTCTCCTCGACCGCATTGGCCGCAGAGAGGGCATTTCGGTTGCCCCTTTCCTGCGCAAACGCTGACGGCAAGCCGGCGTCAGCCGCTGGCGAGGGCCAATTAGGAACCAAAACGCAATCGGGGACAGCCTGCGCGACGCGCTCCAATCCCGCTACTTGTCATCGCTGCCGCTGTCGCCGTGATGGTGGATGGGGTCGACCACGTTGAGGATGCGCTCGCGACGCTCCTCCTGACGCTCCTCGGCAGCCTCGCGCTCCTGCTCGAACTCGGGGTCCTCGGGCGTGACGAGCACGTCGGCACCCGTCTCGGTGTCGTAGTGGTGCAGAAGGACCGGCTCAAAGAGGTGCAGGCGTTTGGCAAAGGTCGCCGAGGCGGCAATGAGCACGGCAAAGATGAACACGCGCGGCCAGAGCTCCACCTGCGTCATGATGATCGAGCCCAGGCACAGAAGGCCGGTCCATCCGTAGATGAGCAGCACGGCCTGCTTTTGGTTAAATCCCTCGCGCATCAGGCGGTGGTGGATGTGACCCTTGTCGGCGTGGCCCACGCCCACATGCGCGCGCTTGCGGCGGACGATGGCGCTGAACGTGTCCATGATGGGGATGCCGGCGATGACGAGCGGCACGATCATCGTGGTCAGGCCAGCGAAGCGCGTGACGGTCAGGAGGCTGACCGTGCCCAGGACAAAGCCGAGCAACAGCGAGCCCGAGTCGCCCAGGAAGATAGATGCGGGATTGAAGTTGTACTTGAGGAAGCCCAGCGCGGAGCCCGCGAGCGCGATGGAGATGGCGGCGGCGTCAAAGCGGCCGGCCATCCACGCGATCACGAACATCGTGACGCTGGCGATGAAGGTGATGCCACTGGCAAGTCCGTCAAGCCCGTCGATCAGGTTGATGATGTTCACGTAGGCAACCAGGTAGATGACCGTGACGGGGTAGGCAAACCAGCCCAGGCTGATAAGCTCACCGGGTGCGAACGGGTTGACGATCGAGCCCACCACCAGGCCGCTCGTAACCGCGATGGCCGCGGCGATTATCTGGCCAAAGAGCTTGGGCCAAGGCTTGAGCTGCACCACGTCGTCAATGGCGCCCACGGCAAAGATGGTCACGTAGGACAGGCCCATGAGCGGGTAGTTGATGGTAAAGTGCGGCGACTCCATGATGATGGGCGGCCAGAGGCCCAGCTTGGAGCCCAGGTAGAAGCCGCCCAGCGTGACGCCCAGGCCAAGGATGATGGCGATGCCGCCCATGCGGGGGATGGGCTCGGTGTTGATGCGTCGAGCGGAGGGGTAGTCGATGGCGCCCAGCTTGGTGGCAATGACCCGCGCGAGCGGCGTCGTGGCGAGGGCTACGATCACGGCGACGACGAAGATGAGGGCGTACGACGCGAGACTGTGCGGCACGAACGCTCCTTTCATCTGCGTCTGAGCTTTGTCATACCCGACAATTCTAGCCCAAGCCACCCGAACGTGCCCCCGCATATGCCCATGCGCACCCTTTATGCATACCGTTCGCGCATGGGCCACACCCCGCCGCCCGTCTGCGTGGTAGCGTTGTGTGTGTTGGGCAACGATGGGAGGCACATGGTCGACGTGGTCGTCATAGGGGCTGGCGTGGCAGGCTGTGCGGTCGCGCGCGAGCTCTCTCGCCTTGACCTTGACATTGTCGTGGTGGAGCGGGGCCATGACGTGGCCTGCGGCGCCACGCGATCCAACAGCGCCATCGTCCACGGTGGCTTTGACCCTGAGCCCGGCACGCTCAAGGCTCGCTACAACGTGGCAGGCGCGCGCATGATTCCGCAGCTCTCGCGCGAGCTGGGCTTTAGGTACAAGAACAACGGCTCGCTCGTGGTGGCTCTGGCCGATGGCGACATGGACCGCGTGCACGAGCTCTACGAGCGCGGCCTTGCCAATGGCGTCGAGGGCCTGCGCGTCCTGGATGCAAACGAGCTGCGCGCCCTCGAGCCCAACGTGGCACCCGAGGCCCGTGGCGCCCTGCTGTGCGAGTCGGCGGGCATCTGCGACCCCTTTGGCATGTGCATCGCGCTCGCGGAGAACGCAGTCACCAACGGCGCCACCTTCCGCTTCAATGAGAACGTCGAGGACATCACCCGTCAAGATGACGGCACCTGGGAGCTGCAGCTCAAGGCGGCCGATAAGAGCACGCCCAGCACGCTCACGGCGCGGACGGTCGTCAACGCCGCGGGCACGAGCGCCTGCGATTTGCACAACCTCGTGAGCGCTCACAAGCTGGACGCCCGTCCGCGGCTGGGGGAGTACGTGCTCCTCTCCCGCGAGCGCGGCGACACTTTCTCGCACACGATGTTCCAGGTGCCAGGCCCTCTGGGCAAGGGCGTGCTCGTGAGCCCGACGGTGGAGGGCAACCTCATCGTGGGCCCCGACGCCCTGGACATAGACGACCCGCTCGACACCTCCACGCGTCGCGACGGCCTTGACGTCGTGGTCGCCTCCGCCCGTCGCACGTGGCCCGGCCTCTCCGAGCGCGACGTCATCGTCAACTTTGCCGGCGTGCGCGCGAGCGGCGCGGACGGCGACTTCGTCATAGGCGAGCCGGATGACGCCCCGGGCTTCTATGACATCGCGGCCTTCGACTCGCCGGGCCTCACGAGTGCCGTCGCCGTTGCCGCGGACCTGGCGCCAAGTATCGGCTCCTACCTCAACGCGCCAGCGCGCGCGGACTTCATCGCAACCCGCGAGCAGCCGCCGCGCTTCATCGAGATGAGCGAGGCCGAGCGTGCCGCCGCCATC
>CAJOGH010000013.1:25819-37318 GCA_905233865.1 uncultured Atopobiaceae bacterium | reverse complement strand
TAGGGCTCAAAGCGCGTGGAGCCAGCGAGCATCTTGTTGATGGGCTCGCGCATGCCCTGGACCATCTTGATGCCGGCCATATGGGTGGCACGCGACGAGGCCTTGGTGCCAAGCTCGTCGTGGGTGTTGATGGCGTTGGTCATGCCAAAGAGGAAGAAGTCCAGAAGGCCGGGGACGTTGGCCTCGCAACCCTCCTGCTCGATGACCTTAACGACCTCGTTGTTGGCCGTGGGGTGGAACTTCACGAGGATCTCGCCGACCACGCCCACGCGCGGCTTGGAGCGGTCGTTAACCAGCGGCAGCGCCTCAAAGGCGTCGACCGTCTCCTGGCAGAGCCTGTAGAACGCGCGGCGTGAGGTGCTGGACACGATGTCGCGCTTGGCCCGCTCCATCCAGGTGCGGTAGAGCTCGTCGGCGGCGCCGGGCGTAGCCTCGTAGGGACGCACGCGATAAAGCAGCTGCATGATGAGGTCGCCGTAGAGCAGCGCGTAGATGGCCTTGACGAGCAGCTTGGGGCGAAGGATGTTAAAGCCGGGGTTGTCCTCGTCCAGGCCGCTGGCCACGGACAGCGAGATGACCGGCACGTGGCCGTTGCCCGAGTCGCGCAGCGCCTTGCGGATAAGAGCGATGTAGTTGGTGGCTCGGCAGCCGCCGCCCGTCTGGGAGATAAGAACCGCGGTGCGGTCAAGGTCGTACTTGCCCGAGAGCACCGCCTCCATGATCTGACCCGTAACGAGGATGGACGGGTAGCAGATGTCGTTGTTCACGTACTTGAGGCCGGCCTCGACGGCGCCGTGGTCAACAGAGGGCAGAAGCACCACGTTGTAGCCCTCGGCCTTGAGAAGCTCCTCGATGATCTCAAAGTGGATGGGCGACATCTGGGGGGCCAGGATGGTGTAGCCCTCGGCCTGCATCTCCTTGGTGTAGCGCACCTTCTCAAAGGCGGCGGAGCGGGCGCGACGGTAGGTGGGCACGCGACGGCCGTGGCTGGCCGGACGCACGCGCTCCAGGGAGCCGTCGGCCATGTGGACGCCGGCGGGCTCAATCTCAAAGACGTTGCCAGCGGCCACAGAGCGCTCGAGCTCGGCACGCTGCTCGGACAGGGCCGCCATGAGCGAGCGCACGCGGATGCGGGCGGCGCCCAGGTTGGAGACCTCGTCGATCTTGAGGGCGGTGTAGATCTTGCCCGAGCCCTCCAGGATCTCCTGGACCTGGTCGCAGGTGAGGGCGTCCAGGCCACAGCCAAAGCTGTTGAGCTGGATGAGGTCAAGGTCGTTGCGCGTGGCCACGAAGCGGGCGGCACGATACAGACGCGAGTGGTACATCCACTGGTCAACCACGCGGATGGGACGCTCGGGCTCCATCTTGTGGCTCACGGAGTCCTCGGTGAGGACGGCAAAGCCAAAGGAGTTGACGAGCTCAGGGATGGCGTGGTTGATCTCGGGGTCGTTGTGGTAGGGACGGCCGGCAAGCACGATGCCGTGGGCGTCATGCGCCTCGATCCACGCGAGCGCCTCGTCACCGCGGCGACGCATGGTCTGCTTGAACTCGAGGTCGGCCTCCCACGCGGCGTTGACGGCAGCGTCGATCTCGGCGCGGGTGATGTGCTCGCCGCGGAAGCGACCGCGGCCGGCGCGGGCGTCCTCCTCGCGCTGGACCGAGATGACCTCGTAGAGGCGCTTCTTGAGCTCGCTCTTCTTGTCATAGGGAATGAAGGGGCTCAGATACTCCACACTCGGGTCCTGAAGGGCCTCGACGTTGAGGCCCAGGGCCTGCGGGTAGCTCATGACGATGGGGCAGTTGTAGTGGTTGGTAGCCTTCTCGTCCTCGGTCCTCTCCCAGCGCACGCACGGCATCCAGATGAAGTCGGGGTCCTTGGCAAGCAGGTTCATAATATGGCCATGGCTGAGCTTGGCGGGGTAACACACGGACTCGGAGGGCATGGACTCGATGCCCGACTCGTAGACCTTCTTGTTGGACTGGTCACTCAGGATCACGTGGAAGCCGAGCTCCGTGAAGAAGGCGTGCCAGAAGGGATAGTTCTCGTACATGTTGAGGGCGCGCGGGATGCCCACGGTGCCACGGGGTGCCTCGTCGGCAGACAGACCCTCGCGCTCAAAGAGCAGCTGGTTCTTAAAGGCAAAGAGGTTGGGGGCCTCGACCTTGCGCTTGCGGGTGCCGGCGCCCTTCTCACAGCGGTTGCCTGTGATGAACTTGCGCCCGTTGCCAAACTTGTTGACGGTCAGCAGGCAGTTGTTGGAGCAGCGACCGCAGTGGACGTTGGTCTGCGTGACGCTCAGGTTGTCGATCTGGTCGCGCGAGAGGATGGTGGAGTCACCAAAGGTGGTGGCGCGGTCACGAGCCAGGAGAGCCGCGCCGTAGGCGCCCATCGTGCCTGCGATGTCCGGGCGAATCACGTCACGACCGGTGAGCTTCTCAAAGGCGCGCAGGGTGGCGTCGGACATGAAGGTGCCGCCCTGGACCACGACATGCTTGCCAATCTCAGAGAAGTCACGGAGCTTGATGACCTTGAACAGGGCGTTCTTGATGACGGAGTAGGACAGGCCAGAGGCGATGTCACCCACGGTCGCGCCCTCCTTCTGCGCCTGCTTGACGCGGGAGTTCATGAACACCGTGCAACGGCTGCCCAGGTCCACCGGGGCGCTGGCACCCACGGCCTCGGCGGCAAACTGGCGCACGTCCATGCCCATGGACACGGCAAAGCTCTCGATGAAGGAGCCACAGCCCGACGAGCAAGCCTCGTTGAGCATGATGTGCTCGATGACGCCGTCCTTGACCTGGAGGCACTTCATGTCCTGACCGCCGATATCCAGGATGAACTCGACGTCAGGCACGAAGGCGCGGGCGCCGCGCAGGTGCGCCACCGTCTCGATCTCGCCGGAGTCGGCCTGCAGCGCCTCGATCAGGAGCGCCTCGCCATAGCCGGTCGTGGTCACGTGACCAATGCGGCAGCCGGAGGGCATCTTGTCGTAGAAGTCGTCCATGATCAAGCGGGCGGTGCCCAGGACGTCACCGTTGTTGTTGCCATACCAGGTGTAAAGCAGCTCGCCGTCCTCGCCCACCGCGGCGGCCTTCATCGTGGTGGAGCCGGCGTCGATGCCAAGGTACACGCGACCCTGGTAGCTGGCGAGGTCACCCTTGGGCACGACCTGCTTGCCATGGCGCTCGCGGAACTCCTCCAGCTCCGCCTCGCTCTCAAAGAGCGCGTCCAGGCGCGCGACCTCGGAGCCCTGGGTGTCACCCAGGTTCTCGAGGGCCTCGATGACCTGGCCAAAGGTCACGTACTTATCGGACTCGCCGGCAAGGGCCGCGCCGGTGGCCACAAAGAGGTGGGCGTTGTTCGGCACGATGCGGTGCTCCTCGTCCAGGCCCAGCGTGACGTAGAAGCGCTCGCGGAGCTGGGAGAGGTACTGCAGCGGGCCGCCCAGGAAGGCCACGTAGCCACGGATGGGGTGGCCGCAGGCAAGGCCGGACACGGTCTGGTTGGCCACGGCCTGGAAGATGGAGGCGGCGATGTCCTCGGGGGCAGCGCCCTCGTTGAGCAGCGGCTGCACGTCGGTCTTGGCAAAGACGCCGCAGCGCGATGCAATGGGGTAGATGTTCTTGGAGTTGCGCGCGAGCTCGTCCAGGCCCGAGGCGTCGGTGTGGAGCAGCGAGGCCATCTGGTCGATGAAGGCGCCGGTGCCGCCCGCGCACGTGCCGTTCATGCGCTGCTCGATGCCGTTGTCAAAGTAGATGATCTTGGCGTCCTCGCCGCCCAGCTCGATGGCGACGTCGGTCTGGGGAATCAGCGTCTCCACGGCGCGCTTGGAGGCGATGACCTCCTGGACGAACTCGAGGTCGAGCCACTGGGCCAGCAGCAGGCCGCCCGAACCGGTGATGGACACGCGCATCTCGCACTCGCCCAGCACGCGGCGGGCACGGTCAAAGAGGCTCTTGGCCGTGGCGCGGACGTCGGTGTGGTGACGCTCGTAGTTGGCGTAGACGATGTTGTTGTCGTCGTCGATGACGGAGAGCTTGACCGTCGTGGAGCCGACGTCGATGCCCAGGCGCAGGTGGGCACCGCTAAAGTCGACGGCCTCGGCGGGCTTGAGCTCGGCGCCCTCGGCCACTAGGCGGATGGTCTGGCCCTTGTCCTGGTTGGAGCTCAGAGAGTCGTTGCTAGGCATGGCTGTTCTCCTTCATGTGCTTGATGAGTGCGATACCCAAACGGGTGACGGGAATGTGCATCGGGTTGTTGTACAGGTCGCCGGGCCTCACAAAGGCCAGAAGCGTCATGATCTCGCCCATCGTGCGGACGTCCTCCTCCATGCCGCCGGCAATCCAGCGGGAGAGCACGCCCGCCTCGGCCGAGACGACAAAGGAGATGTAGTAGTCAAAGAAGGGCCCCAGCGCGCGGGAGTCGATGCCATCGAGCGCGCGACCGCTGACCTCCTCGTGGATCATCGCCTTGATGCGCTCCACAAAGGCAGGGTCACCGCCCTCGCCAATGAGGGCGCACACGTAGGCACGGTCCTTGAAGTAGGTGAGCAGCTCGACGGCACCAGGGGCCGGTTCGCTCTTGGCGATGATGCGCTCGAGCTCGTCCAGGTGCGACGCGACGACGGCACGCACGTAGGGACGCAGCTCGTCGATGCTGGTCTGCTCGACCCATGCCACAAGGTCGGGGATGTCACGAAAGTGGGAGTAGAAGGTGCGGCGGGTGACGCCGGCGCGGTCGGCCACGGCCGTGACCGTCACGCGGGAGAGGTCGCCCGTCTCCTCGATGGCCTCCGCCAGCGCGTCACGCAGGCTGTTGCGCGTTCGCACGCAGCGTCGGTCCAGGGATTGCGCAGGTGCCACGTTTGCGGCGGCGCGCTCGCTCAGTGTTGCTGGGGTCATACATTCCTTCACAGTGTGAGAAGTTTTACACAGCGTGTGAAGTATTGCACACCATGTGAAAGAAAGGCGCCTCGCGCACGACTGTGCACAAAAGCGCCATTTTGTTTAAATATGCAGGTAAACTACCCTATTCGACCGCCTCAAAGCGCGCCTTGATGTCCTCGGGCGTGGTGCTCAGGGCAACGGCAAGCTCGGCGAGCGAACGGGTGCGCGCCTCCTTGAGGATACGCTCATAGGCGACGGGCGGGCGCTTGTTCTGCTTTGCCACGTCCTGGATGCGCTTGTGGAACGTCTTGGCGATCCTCACCGTGTCGGCACAGGTACCGTTCTTGATCTCCTTCTTGAAGTGCTCCTCCTCGAGGGCACCGGAGCGGTCGGTGTAGGTGTCCACGTCCATGCTGGGATAGCCCTCAATGAGGTCGAGCGCCTCCTGCTCGGTGCACACGGAGCGCAGGCGGTCCTCGGAGGCAATGGGAAAGCGAATCACCATGGCGTGGCGGTCATGCAGCGGCATGAGCTTGTACACCTCGTAGGGTTCGCTCTCAACACCCTCCACGCGGCAGACGCCCTGGCCGGGATGAACGATGAACTGACCTACCTCAAACATGCCAACCTCCTCATAAACACACGCTCACGGGCTAGTTTAGCCCGCCCGTGAGCGATTTTGTCCGCTCATAGAGAAGGTCTTGCACAAAAAGCACACTCCCGCTACCATTGTGCGATTTGCGCCATTGCCGCTCTTATCGACAAGAGCATGGGGCAACTGACCTAGTCGTCCAGCGTGATCGAGGTGATCTTGGGCTGGTTTTCCTTTGCTACCGTGCCGTTGCTGTCCTCCACCGGCACCTCTGCCAGCTTGTCGACGACCTCCATGCCCTCGGTCACGTGGCCAAAGGCCGCGTACTCGCCGTCGAGCGACTCGGTCTTCTTGTGCACGATGAAGAACTGGGAGCTCGCGGAGTCCTTGTCGCTGCTGCGGGCCATGGAGATGACGCCGCGGTTGTGCGGTATGGGGTTCTTGACGCCGTTGCTGGAGAACTCGCCCTTGATGGTGTCAGGCGAGCCACCCGTGCCGTCACCCTTGGGGTCGCCGCCCTGGACCATGAAGTCCTTGATGATGCGGTGGAAGGTCAAGCCGTTGTAGAAGCCCTCGTTGACCAGCTTGCAGAAGTTGGCGACCGTGATGGGCGCCACGTTGGCGTTGAGCTCGACCTTGATGGTGCCAAAGTTCTCCACCTGGATGGTCGCGTGGTGGAGCCCGGTGGCATAGGGGTCGTCTGAGGCGGGCGTGGAGGCAGCCGTGGTCGTGGCCGCCGTGGTCGTGGCAGCCTGGCCGCCGCCTGAGCCCGCGCAGCCCGTGAGGGCCAGGGCGCCGAGGCCGGCAACAAAGGCGCGGCGCGAGATGCCGCGGGTGGGAACGTGCTCCTGGGTGGTGCGGTCTTCCATGAAAGCTCCTCTCGGTGTTGACGTAGCTACTGTACCCCAACGGTCACATGACGCACGCCGCCTTCCGCTGGACGGCAATCTGAATACAACCTGCTTTAAATCGTCCTTGCATTGGCACCTACCAGCGGGTACAGTCGAATTGAAGGACGGTTTGACGCCCTTTGTGCAGGAAACGCACTTCCAACGACCCCTCCTGCAACGAGGAGTTCACATGAGCATGAACACACCCCTCGCGCCCGTCGGCGCGCTCAAGCGCACGGGCGCGATAGCAATTGCACTCTCACTGGTCTTTGGCGGGCTTGGCCACGACGCGCGCGCGAGCGAGACGTCAGACCTTGCCAGTGCCGTGCGCGCCACGGGCGGTGAGACCAAGGTCTTGGACGGGCAGGACGTCACCTCGTCGATGCCCGACGGCATCACGGCGCAGGACGGCGCCTTTGCCCTCGTGCATGACACCCGTGTGGCCGTCACGGGCCCTGCCGCCTGCGGCCTCCACGCCCAACGCGGGGCACACATCCAGGCAGCCGACGCAAAGGTGACCTGCACGGGCAGAAGGGGACCGGCCGTCGTCGCAGACGCAGAGGGCGACGTGTCGCTCGCCAGCTCCAGCCTGCGCGCAACCGGACCAGGATCGTCCCTCGTGCGCGCGGACGGCGCGGTTGACCTCTCGAACGTCGAGGGCCGCTCGCAGCAGGGTGGTCTTGCCAACGTGGGGCCCGCAGGGTCGCTCCTGGTGGTTGACTCCTCGCTCACCAGCGAACTCGAGGACGCCAATGCGAGTGGCATCCTGCTGGAGGGCCACGGAGCGGACCGCACGCGCCTCACCTGCCTTCGCTCGCAGCTCACCAGCGCCATCTCCTCCGGCTCGATGCTGAGCGCGACCGACGCCGCTGCCGATGTCATACTGTCCAGCACGCGCATGAGCTACGACTCGTTCGAGTGCGACCTGCTTCGTGCCCATGACCAGTCGGATGTCCGCCTGACCATGCGCTGCTCGCAGCTGGAAGGCAACGTAAGCGCAGACGGCCACAGCAGCGCGCTCTTGTCGCTAGAGAACGACAGCACGTGGACGGGGCTGCCATCAGGCGACGGCTCCGTAGACGTGAGCGTCGACGCATCGAGCAACTGGGTCGTGGCCGACTCGTGCTCGGTTGCGCGCCTGAGCGTTGAGCCCGGCGCGCTCGTGGTTGACGAGCACGGGGACACGGTGAGCGTCTCGGTCGCGGGACAGCTTGTCATGCGCGGAACGAGCGACGTGTGCGTGAGCGTGACAGATGCCTACGAGACAGGCCCCTCCCCCGCCGCACGCGCCACATTGCCCGACCCCATTGACCGATCGGCCTATGACGAGGCCTTTGGCACCAGCACCTCACTGAGTGCAAGCATGGAGACCCAGTCCCTGACGCCCATGGCGCCGTCGCAGCTGCGCTCGTCGCAGACAGCCCCCAGCCTGCTGGACATCTTTATCGATTGGGTCAAAGAGACGGTGGGCATCTAGGGGTAAACGCAGATGACGCCCGCACCCCAAAGGATGCGAGCGCCACGTCATGCGTCCATGGCCACGAGAGCCTACGAGCAGACCTTCCCCACCCAGGACAGGAAGTTGGCGATCGGGTCACCGCTGGTCTCGCAGAGCGTGTGACCCTGACCCCAGACCAGCTGGAAGTCAACGTCCTTGACACCGTCGTAGTGCGCCAGGGCGCGCTCGAGGTTGATGGGCATGAGCAGGGAGCACTCGGTGTCCAGGACGCCCGCGTTGATGCGCCAGTGGGGCGCGACCGCAGCGGTGCCAAAGCCCCCATAGTGACCCGAGAGGTAGTTGAGTGGGTTGTAGAGGTCCACGCGCGAGCGGGTGGTCACGTCGAGCGAGTCCTTGCGCTCGAGCTCGGCCTTCCAGGTGATGGGAAGCGACGAGTCAAAGCCCTCGGCCGCGGCATATGAGGCGCCATTGGCCTCGATGCACGAGGCGGCCATCGCGTCAAAGTGCAGCGTGGAGTTGGAGCCCGCGGAGGGCAGGCCAAAGAGCTGGTTAATGGAGTGGTCGTCGCCGATGGCGTCGTAGGCGCTCACGTCGCGCGTGGGTCGCGCGCAGTGGGTCACAAAGTCACCGATGTCGGTGATGCGCACCGTCGAGCGGCTCGCGTTGTAGGTGAGCCACTGCTGGTCGGAGTTGAGGGAGGCAAAGTAGTCTGCCGGCGTCTCGTAGGTCTGGCCCTCGACCGTGCTGACCGTGGCCTCCGCCGAGGCGTTGCCAAGCGCGTTGGCCACCGCGTCCGTCTCCCTGGAGCTCTTGCCCGAACCCGGGAAATTGGCGTTGACCTGGGTGGTCACGTCCGCCTTGTAGGGGAAGGTCGCGCTGGCCGCAAAGTTGGCAGCGGCGTCCTGGAGCCGCTCGAGCACGTGGTTATAGTAGGAGCCGTCGGCATACACCGTGCCCGTCGTCTCGTCCAGCGCAAGGTGGTTGCCGTTTGCGTCACGCAGGTCCATGTCGTTGATGTAGGGACCATAGGCGCCGGCGAGGTCGCGGCTCAGCAGGGAAGTCCAGGGCCCCTGCGCACGCGGGCCTTCGTTGACGTACTGGCCCAGCAGCCACTCGTAGCCAGCTCCCGCGGAGTCAAAGGACACCATGGGGTTCCAGCACATGACAGCGTGCGGGGCGTCAGAGATGTCGTGACCAGAGGCGTCGTAGAGGGCGGCGCCGATCTTGGTCAGGTAGGGCTCGTAGCCCGCGGCGTTGCCCGAGGCGCCCAGCGCGGCGCAGATGCCGCCGCCGGACGAGAAGCCAAACGGGACGATGCGCGCGTAGTCACCGGGAAGCGAGCCCATGTTGTAGCGCAGGTAGCGGATGGCGGCCTTGAGGTCCACGACACCCCAGGGAGCACCGCCCTCAAAGTAGGTGTCGCCATCCGACTCGTAGCCACCGGTGCGACCGCGCATACCGGCATACACGTAGACCACGCCCGCGTCCATATAGGGCTTGAGACCCTCGAAAGAGTAGGAGACCGGCGGGGTCTGGGGCGAGAAGTCACCAGGGCTCACGGGCATGACCACCGGCGCGGTCTTGGCCGTGAACGAACCGACCTTCCCGTCATCGGCGACCTTGCAGCTGTAGGTGTCGCCGTTCTGCTCGCCGGTCATGTAGGGGCCGGGCACGAAGATGGCAAGCTGCTGGTAGGTCTTGCTCGCGGGCTCGAGACAGTACTTGAGGCCCAGCTGCCACCACACCTGGTTCTCGCTGTCAAAGTGCCAGGCCTTCATGTCAATGGCCAGGCCCGCATAGCGGTTGAGGTCGCGGGTGGCGGCAACAGGGTCGGTCTGCGGCTGGGAGGTGGTGTCCTGCGGGCGGGCGCACGCCGTGGCAAGCGCGGCGGTACCGGCCAGGCCGAGTCCCAGAAAGTCCTTGCGCGTTACATTCATAAGGAGTCCCAACGTTGTTGGCTTTGCTTTCATCATTGTAGCCACTTGAGCTCGGCCAGCGGGCTTGAGGGCGCAGACGTGCCAATCCTTCGCAACTTTGGCACCTTTGGAATCCGGCGGCCTGCACACTGTGCAGGTCGTACAACCGATTTGGCCGTGGCGCCTGCACACTGCGCATGCTCTTATCGACAAGAGCATGGAGGTGCCGAGGCTCTCGCCTTAGCCCACATGGCCTAGTCCACGGACTTGAGGCTCTCGACCATGTCGATCTTGCGCAGCTTGGGGATCATCACGACCATGACCACCGCGGCAAAGACCAGCGTGAGGGCAAAGGCGATCGCAAAGCTGGGCGGGTGGATGTCGCGGCCGAACATGACGAGGTCCACCTCGCTCGACTGGACCACGAAGCCCTCCAGGACCACGCCGAGCGCGAGGCCTGCGACGGCACCCATGACCACGAGGTTGGCGACCTCCCTGAAGATGTAGGAGACCACCTCGCCGGGGAGGAAGCCCAGCACCTTGAGGGAGGCGATCTCGCGCGTGCGCTCCACGATGTTGATGTTGGTGAGGTTGTACAGGACGATGAAGGCCAGCGCCGCGGCGGCCGCCACGAGCACGGTGACGATCATGTTCACACTCTTGAGGGAGGTGCGATAGGTGTCGATGGTCTCCGTGTTAAAGATGACCGTCTCCACCCCGTCGCGTTCCATGAGCGACGACACCATGTCGTGCATCTCGCCCGACGTGTCGGTCCTGCCCAGGATGGCCGAGGCCTTGACCTCACTGCCCGTGGCATCGCGCCAGGCGTCCGGCCCCACGTAGATGTAGTGCAGCACATAGTTCTCCGACACGCCCGTGACTGTGAGCTCGTAGCCCTCCCCCGTCGCGTTGCCCATGTCGTCCTGGTCAAAGATGCGCACCTTGCTGCCTGCGCCGACGCCCATCTTGTGCGCGATCTTCTCGGTAAGGACCACGGAGGAGCCGTCAAAGGGGACGGCCTGGTGGGTCGTGCGCTCGCGTAGGTCAACCTGGCTCGTGAGTCCCTCGGCGGAGGTGGGAACTACCGCGACGATCGCCTCGTCGTTGCCGCCCGAGGCGGGCGCCACGCGCATGTTGGAGAGCTCCACGCGGGAGCGCGTTGCGGCACCGGCACGCTCGAGCGTGGCATCGGCGTCGTCCCAGGCCTGCGCGGAGGCGTCTGGCTCAAAGGTGACCTCGGTGTTGTAGCGCAGGATGGGGTTCGACCCCTCGAACTGATAGGTAATGATGTCGTTGATGGAGTCGTGCAGACCAAGGCCTGTGAGCAGCAGCGCGCAGCAGCCCGCGATGCCCACGGTCGTCATGAGCAGACGCCGCTTGAAGCGGAACAGGTTGCGCATGGTCACCTTGCGCGAGAAGGACAGGCGCGACCAGACGGGGCCAATGCGCTCGAGCAGGATGCGCTTGCCGGGGCGCGGGGCGCGCGGGAGCATGAGCGCGGCAGGCGACTCGGCCAGGCTCGCGCTTGCCGCGCCAAAGGTGGCACCCAACGTGATGACGAGGCCAAGCCCCACAGACTGGGCAGCGATGGTCGCGTTGATATCCATGGGCATGCGCGGTATGGGTACGCTGTACACGATGGCATAGGCCTTCATGACCGTGTAGGGCAACGCCTGGCTGAGGACGGCGATGCCAATGGCCGAGCCCACCACGCATGCGAGCGCCGCATAGACCAGGTAGCGCATGGTCACGAAG
>CAJOGH010000013.1:24550-25736 GCA_905233865.1 uncultured Atopobiaceae bacterium | reverse complement strand
GATGAGCGGGAACACGCGGGCGATGTTGTCGATGCGCTCCGAGTCGTTCTGGAACGAGGCGGCACCGGGGTTCTTGGTGCGGTCCAGCAGGTAAACGTCCCCGCGCTTGATGTTGGAAATGTCGTTGCGGGCGGCGTCGAGCTGGGAGGCCGCGTCGGCCAGGCGCTCGGCAGCGTCAGCGGATGCGGCGTCATACTCGCTGCGACCGGTGGCCAGGGATGCGGCGCCGCTTGCGAGCTCGGCCTCGCCGGAGCGAATCTGTGCTGCGGCGGCATCGAGCTCGGAGCGGGCGGCGTCCATCTGAGACGCGGCCTCGTCGCGCCTGGCGGCGAGCTCGTCGCCAGCAGCCTCCACACGCGCGTCGCCCGTGGCTATGCCCTCCTCGAGCTCGGCGATGCCCTGCTCGCAGGCGACGATGCCACCGTTGACCTCATCCAACCCCGCGGCTGCCTGCGAGAGCTGCGCGTTGACGACCGCAAGCTGCGCCTCCAGCTGCTGGCGCTCCTCGTCATGGCCGGCAGGCAGGGCGTCGATGCCCGCCTGGAGCTCGGCCGCGGCGGCCGTGAGGTCACTGACCGCCTGGGTCAGCGTCGTGCGCTGGTCGGTGAGGCTCCCGAGCTTGCCGCGCACCTCCTCCAGCTGGCCCTCCAGGTCACCCCGCGTCTCCAACCAGATGCGCCGGGCGCCGTCCAGCTGCGCCTCGGCCTCGTCAAGCTGCGCCTCGGCGTCGGCCGCACGCACGGAAAGCTCTGCCTCGCCCTGACCCAGCTGCGCGCGGGCGTCCTCGAGCTCGGCTCGGCCCGCGTCAAGCTTGGCCTCGGCGGCGTCCAGCTCGGCACGCGCCTGGTCCAGCTCGTCGGCAGCCTCCCGGCTCTTATCGTCATACTCACGCTGGCCGTCCTCAAGCTCGTCGTTGGCCTTGGCCACCACCTCATCGTAGCGCGCGCCCGCAAGGTCGAGCGCCTCGACGCGCCCCTTGACCTCGTTCACGCACGCCTTGTAGTCCTCCGAGCCCGAGCGCATCTGGCGCGCTGCCGGCACAGTGGCATAGATCTCGGTAAAGGGCAGGTCGTCGCCAAAGGTTCCCCGCGGCACGTACATGAACTGCTGGATGGTGCCGCCGCCCAGACGCGTGGACCCCAGCGAGCCCGACGACACGAACGACGAGGCGTGCACGAGGCCCGTG
>CAJOGH010000013.1:22931-24405 GCA_905233865.1 uncultured Atopobiaceae bacterium | reverse complement strand
CTCGGCAAGAATGAGGCGGTTGAGGTAGGAGTCGGGACCCTCCACACTCGTCAGGTCGTCGCTGGCATGGGAGGCCGCGGCAGCTGCGGCGTCAAAGGACATGACGCGGATAGCATAGGAGTCGCCCGAAATCTTGCACATCGCGTCGCAGGCGTACTCGCCGCTCGCCTGGCCCACGCCCTCGACACCGCGGACGGCGTCCACCTGCGCGTCAGAGAACCCCAGCGTGGACACAAGACGGATGTCGTAGAGCGCGGTGCCGTCGTAGAGGGCGTCGGCCGCGCCGCGCATGGTCGAGCCCACCATGTTGAGTCCCGCAAAGAAGCCCACGCCCAGGCCCGCGATGCCCAGGATGGCAAGGAAGCGCCCCAACGACGACGCCACGGTGCGGGTAAGCTCTGTGACGAACGGGTGCCTCATACCGCTACCAGACCAACTGATCGGCCCGCGCAGGGCTTGCGTTCGTTTGTATGCTGCTCACACGGCCCTCGCGCACGTTGATGACACGATTAGCGATGGCCTCGAAGGCTTGGTTGTGTGTGATGATGACGACCGTGCGCCCCGTCTCCTGGCAGGTGCGCTGCAGCAGTTCCAGCACCGAGCGGCCCGTGGCAAAGTCGAGCGCGCCCGTGGGCTCGTCGCACAGGAGCAGCTTGGGGTTCTTTGCTATGGCGCGCGCGATGGACACGCGCTGCTGCTCGCCGCCGGAGAGCTGCGCGGGGAAGTTGTCCATGCGGTCACGCAGACCCACCTGCTCCAAGACCCCCTTGGGATCGAGCGCGTGCTCGGAGATCTGCGAGGCGAGCTCCACGTTCTCCAGTGCCGTGAGGTTGGGAACGAGGTTGTAGAACTGAAACACAAAGCCCACGTCATGCCTGCGATAGAGCGTCAGTTCGCGCTCGCTCATGTTGTGGACGGGACGCCCGTCCAGGGTGATGGTCCCGCTCGTGCAGCGGTCCATGCCGCCCAGCATGTTGAGCAGCGTGGTCTTGCCGGCACCCGACGGACCGACGATGACCACGAACTCGCCGCGCTCGAAGGTCAGGCTGAGCCCATCAAGGGCATGGACCTCGCTCGAGCCCATCTTGTATGTCTTTGTGACATCAGCAAACTCAACGAACGCCATCGCGCCCCCTCTCAGGTATTCTTGATTGTACTTCGTTTGAATGAAACCTGATGAGAAAGAGCGCGGACGCATCCGCAGGCGGGAGAAACTGATGGGCTTGCTGCAGGATATGGCAGACGCGGCCAGACAGATGTCCAAACCCATGGAGGCCGCGCCACTCGGTGACGACGCACGCCGCGAGTGGGTCCTGTACGGCGGTCGCTGCCAGGGTGTGGGCTTCCGCTGGTCGTCACAGGCCATCGCGCGCAAGATAGGCCTCACCGGCTGGGTGCGCAACCTGCCCGACGGCACGGTGGAAATGGAGATACAGGGGCCGTCCGACCTTCTCGGCGAGTTCCAGACGCGCCT
>CAJOGH010000013.1:0-22803 GCA_905233865.1 uncultured Atopobiaceae bacterium | reverse complement strand
CGCTTCTAGGGACGGCCGACAAGAGCGCGCCGCTGGCTAACAAAAAGGCCCGGGCGTGTGCCCGGGCCCCTTGCGTTCTGGTGGCTAGGAAGGGAGTCGAACCCCTGACACGCGGATTTTCAGTCCGCTGCTCTACCAACTGAGCTACCTAGCCAGGCCTGCCGCAAAAGCAAGCTTGTTCACTATAGCCGCCACGCGCAGCTCGGTCAAGGAGATATTTTGCCCACACAAAGCTCAAACGATGCTGTGGGGCACGGGGCCTCAGGATCGCCTCGTCACCCCGCGGCTCGAGAGCACACGCTGATCGTACAGGGCTCGCGTACGACCAGGTCGCAGTCATCGCGCGGACCGATCACGAGACCGTCCGAGGGCACGGGCATCGTGACGTCCATGCCGTCGGTCCTCACGCGCAGATACTCCCCCTCGCCGCGCGTCCTGTCCTCGGGCACCGCAGGCGCGGGCGCCGGGTCGGGCTCACGTGCGGTCATGGCAGGCACAGCGGGCGCGGGAGAGACGGCAGGCGCGGGAGTGGAGGCAGGGCGTGTGGCAGAAGCGGGTGGCTCGTCCGCCCGATGCGTGACACCGTGCGCCACGCCTGGCATCAAAGGTCCACTCTTGCTTGCCTGGTCCTGGAAGTCGTACAGGCACGAGTAGCACACGTTCATGTCAGCAAAGAGCCGCTCCCCGCACTGCGGGCACACCTTGAGCTGACTCGACATGTCTCCGTTGCCCGCTGTCCCCATGCTCTTGTCTACCAGCCCTTCCATCATGGTCTCCTTTCGTCAGTCGTCATCCTGCACGCGCGGACGCACTCGCCGCGCGATAGCGCCATCACCTCGTCGCCCACAGTCGGCCACCTGTCGCCCACGCGTGACGGCCGCTCGAGCACCCACGCCGCCTCCGAACACGAGACCACGCGTCCCGCGGCCACGGCCCGCTCGCTCGCGCACACGCGCCCGTCGCACGCCACGAAGGCGACGTCAATGGGATAGCCCATGCCAAAGGTATGGATGGACCTACATCGCAGCAAGCGGACGGGCGGGGCTTCGCGACTACGCGCCAAAAGGCCTCGCAGGCGCTCGAACGCGGTCGCAAGGACGACCGCCTCGCACAGCGGCTTCCCGTTGAGCTCGATGGATTCCACAAGCACTCAGATCACCACCCCTGGTCGATACCGGTCAATGACAAGCGTCCGCTCGTGGGTCAGGGCCACGGGCGACGTGAAGGTTGCCCCCGCCACGCTGACCGAGGAAATCAGCGGGCGATAGGTGAGCTTGCAGGTGTAGGTCACCAACAACGGGTTAATCGTCAGGTGACCGGGTTGGCCGTCCTCGATGGACTTGGTCGCGCTCACCTGGACGTCGCAGGCGTCGCTTGCCAGCGCGTCAACAATGGTCTGGCGTACCTCGGAACAGGCGTTGTCGGCAAGCGTCGAGCCCGCCGGCGAGGTCCCGTAGGCCACGACCGCGTCGAGTGCCACATGGTCAAAGGTTGCGCAGCACGCCACATAGCGCATGATCGTCACGACCGCCGCTACCATCACGATGACGACAGGCAGGACCACGGCAAGCTCGACCGTCATCTGCCCCGTCTGCGCCCGCCGCCTCATGACGACCCCTTGAGCTTGTCGAGGTCTATGGTTAGCGGGATCGACAGCTCCGTGCCAGGGATGGGCAACTCGGCGATGGTCACCTTGCCCGTGAGCGCGCTGTCTGCCACATGGGCACCCACCGCCTGCGCGAGGGCCATGGGATCGTCGGTTCGTGGCAGCCGCTCTATGAGCGTGCGCGCCTCGGCAACTGACTCCATCCCCACCTTGTCCAATACGTTCTGGCTGTTGGTGAGCACCGGTTTTCGCATGCGCATGTCGGCCGGCTCAAAGCCCAGGCCACCCACGATGTCGTTGATGCCGGCGCGCAGGGCGTCCGCCACCGGGCCCAGTCCCAGGCTGTCCAGCCCTCCCAGCATGTCGTTGGTCGCAGAGGACACCGAGTCGTAGGCAGAGCCATAGGCAAGCAATGCCCTTCCCCAGAGCGTGCAGATGCTCACCGGAACGCCGGCTATGGGATCGTCCTGTGCGCCCAGTCCCTCAAAGAAGCGCGAGAGGATGTTGTTGTCCTGAGTCGCGTCGTCTGGTGCCAGGGTCGCTGCCGAGATGGCCGCTCGCGCGGGCAGCGTCGCCGAGCCACAGAAGGCGCGGGTAAGCTCCGAGGGTATCGTCTCACCCTCCCCCGCCTCGACGACCGACACGCATCCCCAGGCGCCAGGAGGGCAGAGCGACGGGCGCTTGACCGAGATGGCCTCGAGCGCCAGGCGAAACGCGTCCTTGGACTCCTCTGAGATCTCCTCCATCTCGCGGTTGGCCTCGGCAAGCTCCTCGCGTGCCACACGGAAGAGCTCGGCCTCCTCGCACAGGGCGCGCCAATGGTGCTCATAGCCGTTCTCGATGTTGGTAGAGGCGTTGGCAACCTGACCTTGCGTGGCGGGCGTCAGATGACAGACGGGGCAGGTCTGAGCGCCGCCGGTGTCAACCGCCGACACAGAGGCGGTACCCGCGGCAGCCCCCTTGGCGCCGGGACATCCCGCATAGCCATGGATGACGCGCTTGTCCCCCTCGCGTGTGCAGGGCCAGACACTCTGGGTGTACAGGGTCGTCTCACGCATCTCGTTCGTGTTGCGCGGCAGCTCCGGGAGCTCGAAGTCAACGCTGCCGTCTGGGAGCTCATAGTAGTGGCCCGCGTTCATGCGAGCGGCAGCGTACTCGTAGAATCGCTTGCGGCACGCGGAGTCCGTCTGTGCCTCGGGACTCGCGTTGTCAGGCACCTCACTGGCGGCACGGGCAGCGTAGTAGGCGCGGCATCGCTTGAGCGCGACCCCAAAGTTCCAACCCTGGGACGAGGGGTAGTAGGGGTTGTCTCCAGGAGCTACCCCCGAAAGGGAGCCCGCCCGCTGATGCATGTTGTAGGGCGCGTCTCCGCAGTCATGACGCCACCCCTCCTGGTGTGCCTCGTCAGCACGGCGTCGCGCGTCCGCCGCACGCTCGCTCGCCTCTGCCATCCTCTCTGCCGCATCGGCCATCTGGTCCTCGTTGACCTCATCGCCAAAGTCGAGCTTGGACTGCGACTCGACGGGGAACGGCACCGCACACCCATGGTAGGTCGTACCGCCGTCTGAGTTCGCACCCACCACGGCTGCCGAGTTGGCAACGATGATAAGCGGCAGCGCGCCCTCAAGGTGCTCCATCCCCTCGTTGGCGCTCTTGGAGAACTTCCGCCGAGCATCCAGCACGCGCGTGCCCGCGTCAAACACCTTGGTTCCCGCAGGCGCAGCGCCGGGAATGGCCGTGACGACGAGACCGGCACCGCACACAATGACGCCCGTGAGACCCAGCGAGAGGACCGACGCGTCAACCACCTGGGCGATAGTCGTATAAGCCGCCACACTGTTGGCACCCGCCATGGCAGAGGCGTCTGCCACCTGTTGTACCTCCGACGCCTTGGCGCGCACCCAGTGCGTCGCTGCGCTGGCCACCACAAGGCATGCGCTCACGAGCAGCGCGCATACGACCGTGACGGAGGTGTAGCCGCCATCCGAGCGCACAAAGAGGCCTATTCCCGCGCGCGACCAACCCTTACCCCCATATGCTGACCCAGCTGCCATAGTCACCTCCCACCCACGAGGGGCGAAGCCGCTCGGTCACGCTCGTGCCCAACACGATCCCCTGCTCGTCGCAAGGAAACGCCACGCGCGCGAGGCTACCTATGAGGGGCAGCGGACGGGCGTGACCCTGAATGCTCACGGTCGCCTGGCCCTCCCCGTCGCATGACACGTCCACGTCCCACTCGCCAACATGGAAGATCTCTACGTTGGGCACGCCCTCAAGGCGTCGCTTGGCAAACTCACGGCAGCGCGACGTGTCCGTGTTGGTCGTGGCCACACGCGCGCTCTCCGCGGCGGCCGAGCGCATGACCGCGAGCGAGAAGAGCAGACAGGCCGGCTGGAGCACGAGCGCCAGGATGCCAAGGACGACCGGCAGAAGGAAAGCGGCCTCCACGCTCGCCTGCCCGGCACGGGCGCGACACGCGCTAGTACAGGGCAATGTCCTTGAGGGCATCCACGAGACCGCTGCCAAAGGTATGTGAGGCGGACATGACCGCAATGTGCGAGATTCGCCCGTCCTGCGAGGCGTGCCAGAGCAGCGCGAGGGTACCCGCAACCATGATGGTCGCAAGCATGACGAGCATCGCCTCAACGCTCGACTGGCCAGCGCTCCCGCGGCCCTCAGGCACTGGCGCGCATGATGCGCTCCCATTGCTCGCGCTCCATACGCACGCACTGACGTTTGCACCCGCCCTCACCCCCATCGCTCAAGACGACGATCTCGACCCAGCCGTCCCCCGCAACGGTGCAGCTCCACACGCTGCCACGCATGTCCAAGTAGCCGGCACGGGCAAGCACGCTCTTGGGCTCGACTCTCAGACGCTCGAGCTCCGAGGTCGCCTGGTCGCTCACACAGACCGGCTGCTGGGTCGTCTGTATGGATGCCTCCTGGAGCACCTGCGCGGTCGCGGGATCAACCTGACCGTCTCCGTCCGAGGCCACACTCTGGATCACACGCTCGACCGACGAGTCGTCAACCACGCCCGGCGAAGGCCCCGTACCACATGCGGCCACCGTGATTGCAAACGAGATGAGCGCGACCACAAACGCCGCAACGACCTTGCGCGTGCGACGTCGCCTCACAGCGAGTTGACGCCGTTTGAAATGGCGGACCATAGCTCGCTCACCTTCCCCCTGAACGCGATGATGGCAAGGATGGCTATGACCACGAGCACGCCCACGAGAATGGCGTACTCGGTCGTGCCCTGCCCTCGTTGCGATCGCAACACAGCGCGGGCGTGGGCAATGCATGTCGTGACGTTCATGGGTTCCCCTTCCTTCCAGTACGTTGCTAGGCCATCTCCACGGCGGAGCTGAGCAGCGGTCCCAAGATTGCCAGGAGCATCGCGGGGACGATGAGGGTGCCCAGAGGGATGAGCATCTTGACCGGCGTACGCTCGATCTCCTCCTCGACCTGGGAACGCTGCTCGTCGCGCAGCATCTGCGCCTGGCGCTCGAGCGTCGCCGCGAGCGGCGAGCCAAACTCCAACGCCTCGCAGACGACGTCCGCAAAGCGTCTGAGCATCACGGAGTCAAGGCGTCGCGAGAGCTCCAGCAGTGCCTCGGACCGCGTCGAGAGACCAAGGCGCCAGTCGAGCATCGTCACCCAGAACTCGCGCGACAGCTCGGTGCCAAAGCGCGAACAATAGAGCTCGAGAGAGGCGTCAAAGGAAAGGCCGGCCGTAAGGCCCAGGGTCACGATATCGAGCATCTCAGGCATCTGACGCATGGCACGTGCCCGCGCACGGGAGCGCGCCGCCGCCAGCTCCAGCTCGCGCAGCGGCCCCGGCAGACGGATCCTAGGCAACGTCCGTCTTCGCACGAGGTCAGGCCTACCGTCGCGCGTGAGCGTGCCAACGCACGCAACCACGGCCGCACACGCCAAGACGACCCACAGCGCACCCATCAGAGCACACCGGCCAGAAGACGACGGATTATGAGCACGGCCAGGCCGTCAAGTACCGCAGCCACGGCAACGCAACCGCCTCCCACGGGCGTGGCAAGGCCCGCGCGGAAGTCTGGCGACACCAGCGACAGCAGGGCAGTAAGTACGACGGGCAACAGACACACGACCCGCACCGACATGCGCACCTGCGCTGTCTTGACCGCCAACACGCGCTCGAGCTCCCCCTGCCCCTCCACGAGCAGGGCCGCGCGCTGGAACAGACCCTCCAGGGGACTTCCCGTGCGCTGCGATATCCCCAGGGCACACACCAAGAGCGGGATACCCGGTGCGTCCAAGCCCTCCTGAAGCTGCTCCATGGCGTCATCGACGGACATGCCGCACCGCAGGCGCAAGGCCGTGCGCGAGAACGCCTCTCCGATCTTGCCCCGCCCATGTGCGCCCACGTAGGCGATTGCCTGGGCAAGCGTCTTGCCCGAGCTCATGGCCACGGCAAGCGAGCGAAAGACCTCAGGCATGTCGCGGCTCACGGCAACACGCTCGGCGCGGTCGAGCGAGGCGCTCCTAAGCACCAGGGCAAGCACGGCGAGCCCCACGCCAATGGGAGCACCCACAGCGGATGACGACACAACCATCCCGACAACGGCAGCGAGGGCGCACACGCCGGCGACCGCCGCCGCGGCCGCCTCGCGCGTGCACACGATGCCACGCTTTCCCGCGAGCGCGACCATGTCGGTCACCTGCCGCGCGAGTAGCCCCGAGTCCACGACAAACGCACCCACACGACTGGAGGCGAGGCGGCTGGCCGCCTGCTGGAGCACATCGCTTAAGGCACGAGGGCGGGAGGCATCGCGAGTGTGCGGGGAGCCTCCCGTTACCACCCACACACCCGCCGCCGCTACCAGGGACGGGAGGAGTGCACGAGTTGCCTCCATGCCGCCACCTCCTGCTCGTCCAAAGTGCCCTGGGCCAGGCCCCGCGCCACAAAGGGCGGCTCAAACAAAAGGCTCCACGTGCGTGTTGCCTCGTCAAAGCTCACACACTCGGAGAGCTCCACGCCCGAGCTCCCTCGCGAAACGATGGACATCGACGTGATGTAGCGTCGGCCATCAGGCATGCGACGTGACATGACGATAAGGTCAAGGGCGGTGGCCACCTGCTCCTCTATGATCTCCGCGGGCAGGTCCATCCCAAAGCGAGCCATAAGCACGAGTCTGAGCACCGCCTCCTGTGCCGTGCCGGCGTGCAGCGTTGTCAACGAGCCGTCGTGCCCTGTGTTCATGGCCTGCAGCATGTCTATGCACTCCTCGCCACGGACCTCACCCACCACGATACGGTCCGGCCTCATGCGCAGCGCGTTCTTTACCAGGTCGCGAATGGTCACCTGTCCCGTTCCCTCTATGGATGCGTCGCGCGCCTCCAGTCGCACCACGTGAGGATGCGACTCGAACCTCAGCTCTGCGGAGTCCTCAATCGTCACGATGCGCTCGTGATGGCCTATCTCGCACGATAGGGCGTTGAGCAGCGTGGTCTTGCCCGACCCCGTTCCCCCTGCGACGGCTATGTCCAAGCGGTGTCGCACCGCCCAGGAGAGCAGTTGCGCATACCACTCCGGCGCAGAGCCAAGCCGCACGAGCTCGTCCATGGAGCAGATGCGATCCGAGAACTTGCGGATGGTCACTACCGGCCCCTCAAGGGCCACAGGCGAAATGACGGCGTTCACGCGATCGCCGTTGGCAAGGCGCGCGTTCACGATGGGACTCGACTCGTCCAGGCGACGTCCCAGGGGTGCCAGGATCCTATCGACCACCATCATGATCTGCTCGGGCGAGTCAAAGACGCGCTCCGCAGCCACAAGAGATCCTGCGCGCTCGTAGTAGAGCGAGCCACAGCCGTTGACCATGACCTCGGTGACGGTCGGGTCGTCCAGCAGGGGCTGCAGGGGGCCGAGACCCACCACCTCGTCTATCACCTCGCGCACAAGCTCGCAGCGCCCGTCGGCATCGACGCCGTAGTCGCGCGTGTTAAGGATGGTCTCGCAGGCTGCCGACAGCTCATGACGCACCACATACGCGTCATCGCACGCGACCATGTCCGCCACCGTCGTCAGACCGAGCATGTCAATGAGGTCATGCTTGAGCTGCGTCCGTGCAGCATCCAGACGTGCGCGCGGGGCGCGAGCCTCGTCTTCCGCGTCGCTCACGCGGACCCGCTCCAGAACGCTCATCCTAGCTCGCCTCCCTGATGCGGGCAAAGAGCCCAAGTCGCGTGCGAGGCTCGGTATACTCCGCCGCCGCGTGCGCCTCCTCGCCCTGAGGCAGGCGCCCCAGCTCCACGAGCGTCTTGGCGAGCATGGAGGAGCAGGTGTCAACGAAGTCGCACCTAAGCTCCGCAAGCGCCGCGGCCTCCCCTGCCGCAATCATGTCCTCCACGTCCTCGTAGCCGTCCGCCACGCGGAAGGCGCGCGCGGCATCCGCGCCCTGGCCAAGGACTATCGGGCTCTCTCGCTCGCGCAGGTCACACCGGTTGGACACGCGCATGACCTGGGCACGTGCAACACCCAAGCGCTGGGCAAGTCCCGTGAGTCGAGTCGCCGATGCGGCCGCGCCCGGCCGCTCGTCGCTCACGACCAGCAGGCGATCGCAGGCCTGAAACACCTGAGCGACACCATCTGTGCACGTCGTGGGCGTGTCCACCAGCACCAGGTCGTGCTCGTTGGCCAAGGTCATGAGCAGTGGCTCCACGAGTGGGGAGATCGTCTCGGCAAACTCGGGGCGTGCGCAAGGCCCAAAGAGCCTAACCCCATTAGAGACAGTTGCCGCACACGACATTACCGACTCGGGCGTAAGCGGTGGCTTGGACACAAGTGCCGCGAGGTCAGGTGGGTTTCCCACGCCCAGCATCGATGCGAGGTTGCCCGCGCACAGGTCCATGTCCAGCACGGCCACGCGCATGCCCCAGCCTGCGGCGATGGATGCGGCCACGCTCACGAGCGTCGAGGTGCCCGTACCACCGCGCCCATGAGCAAAGGCGACGATGGCGCCGCTCCCCTCTTTACGCTCGACGGCACCCGACGCCACCGCAGCCTGGGCAACGGGCTCGTGCACGCCCGTTGAACCCGTGGGCACGACAGGCACGTTGACCGGGCCGGGGTGGCCTGTGCCCACGTATGCCATCGAGACCCCCTCGACGTCCGCATCCGGCTGGGCACAGGCCGCCTCGACCAGGTCAATCTCGTCCATGACACGGTCAATGCCCGCACGGGCGGCGCGCGAGCGCACCGAACCCGAGACCTCATTGCACACGAGCACCACCCGTGCCGCACAGCCGTCCGCCACGATGGCAGCAGCCAGGTTGATGGCAGATATCACGTCGTCGTCTGGGCCGACGATCGCGTTGACTCCACCGGCGGGCGCCAGGCGCACGAGCTCTCGCAACGTGGTGGGCTCCGTGACCCTCCTGACGCTGGCCCCCGGGTCACTCGTGAGGACCGCCCGCTCTATCGCGGGAAACGCCTCGCTCGTCGTATAGGCAAACCACACGCTCATGTATGACCATCCCCTTCCTTAGGTGCGACGTGTGTGCTCACGTCGCCAGCTTTGTCACCGCCGCTGACGCTCCCCACATCCTCCGCGGGCACCACGAGCCTGAGCTCGCCCGCAGAGCTTGCAGAGAGGACCTCAGCAACGTCATCGGGCAGCACGGCCAAGGTGCAGGCACCCGTTAGGCTCGGGCCGTTCGTGCTTTGCTGTGGCATGGACAGCACCACAAGGTTGGAGGCGATAAGCGAGGTCGTGCCGTCGTGCGTGCGGTACGCAAAGACCGCGCTTCCCAGCTCGGTATCGCGCGTGAGTCCGATCTTGTCGGTCATGGGCACACTCAAGCCCACGTAGCCCGACGGCACCTCCACACTCTCTCGTTCCGTTGAAAAGTTGATGTCACACAGGGGTGCACCCGCCGCCACCGGCGTTGCCAGCGATCGCCCCACGACGTCGTCCAAGGACGTGATGGCACCCTGTGGCGCAAGGTCCACAAGCCAGTCACGTACCTCGACGTCAGAGCGCTGCACCGTGGCATCTGCGGCAAGCGGGCGCGTGGTCACCACAAGACCGGCGACTTCCCCGCCATAGCGGGCCAGCGCCTCATCGCGCACGCTCTGCTCCTGGGCGCGTACCTCGTTGCCATAGGCCAAGAATGCCAAGGCAACGGCTGCGGCACACGCCAGACACAGGATCAGTCGGAACCTTCTGGACATCATCCACCTCCCTTGTCGGCATCGGGTATCCCGATTGTTCTCCCGCAGGGGTGCGACCGTGCCCAGAAGCACAAATTAGTTGACGCACGGCATACACGAATCAAACAGCAGACAAACAAACGATGTCATATGCCCACGATAATGGGGTGGACGCGAACGAACGGAACCGAGCACCGCGCCACCTTTTTCTCGCCGACGCACTCAGGTGCGCACGCCACTTTGCACGTGCGCGTGGCGCCGCACTGGGTTAAGCTTTTATACAACTACCCGTCCGATTTCAAAGAGCCGGTGATCCCCTTGACCCAAGAACAGCGCTCGCTCCTCACGCGTGGCATGGTGGCCCTTGCCGCAGTATTCGTCGTGACGCTTGTCATAGGAACGTTCAACGACCTGCCCATAGCACAAGCCATCTACAACCCCGGCAACCCCGTCGTCATCTTCCTCTCGTCCATGGGCCTGCTTCCCATGGTCTACCCCGTCTGCCTCCTTCTGGGCACTCTGGTGCAGAGGTCCTTGGCAAGCAACAAGCCACCCGTCGCTCGCTTTGCGGGTGCCGCGGTGTGTGCTCTTCTGGCCCTTGTCTTTGGCGCCCTCATCACGCGTGCCACTCTCTCCATGCTCGATGGCTTTGGTGGGTTGGTGGGCGCTGAGCCTCCCGAGACCGTCCGCATGGCCATCGGCGCCGTCGTCGGCGGTGGGCTTTGTGCCGTGGGCTATGGCGCGGGCAAGGCAAACGATGCCAAGGACCTCGCACGTCGCGTGATTATGGTCATTGTGGTGATGCTCGTCTCGTTCGCTCTTGTCGAGATCGTCAAGAGCATCATGGCACGCCCGCGTCCGCGCACGCTCTTTGCCGGCTACGAGGGCCTCGAGTTCTGCCCCTGGTACAGTAAGTTTTCCGGTGCCCAGGGCTTCATGGACACCTTTGGCATTGGCAAGGACGGCTTCAAGTCGTTCCCCAGCGGTCACTCCCTGCAGGCTGCCGCCTTCCTCACCGCGTTCTATGGCCTGAGCCTCGTCTATCCCAGCCTTCGCTCCAAACTGGGCATCGCCTTGGGAATCGAGGTCGTCTACGCCGTGGTCGTCATGGCCTGCCGCATGATCCTGGGCGCGCACTTCCTCTCCGACGTGAGCATGGGCGCCTTCATCAGCGTCGTGGCCTTCCTCGTACTGCTGGCCTGGGACAAGCGCGCGGGCGCCAAAGCCCCGCAGGAGAGATAGCGACACTGGCTTATGTCGCCTCACTTCAATTCGCACTTCTCTTACGGAAGTGAAATCCGCCTCACTTCCGCAAACGACACAATGGCATCGATATAAGAGACAAATGCTACGTCCACTTGTCTCTTAAAAACTTTATGGCGATAAGAGCCGAGCTACAGGACGACGTCGGGATCGAGCGTGCCGGCACTCGCGCGCATCTCGGACGCGAGTGCGAGGTAGACGTCAAGCGCATCCTCGTCAAAGGCGCCCTCGGCAGCTTCCGCACGCACGCCGCAGCCCGGCTCATGGTCGTGGGTACAGTCCCTAAAGCGGCAGGTGCGCGCCGCATCAGCGATGTCAGGGAAGGCAAGGGCAAGGCCGCGCTCATGACCCACGAGCGGCAGGCTGCGCAGGCCCGGCTCGTCCACAATCACGCCGGCGCCTGGGATGGAGACCATACGGCGAGCCACCGTCGTGTGCCTGCCCGCGTCGTCACTCGCACGGACAGCTCCCGTCTCAAGCACGTCGCGACCGAGCAGGGCATTGAGCAGCGTCGATTTGCCCGCGCCACTGGCGCCCAGGAGCATGCCGCTCGTGCCAGCAGGAACGAGAGCGCGCACGTCGTCGATGCCCTCCCCCATCTCAGACGAGGTCAGCACCACCGGAACGTCCGCACCCAGCACACGGCTCACCGCCGCCTGTGCCGCACCTGCGTCCGTGCAACGGTCGGCCTTGGTGAGCACCACGGCGGCATGGGCGCCACAGTCGAGCGCCACCACCACGGAGCGGGCGATGCGGCTCATGTCGGGCTCGCGATCGCCCAGCGCATAGGCTGCAATGACGACATCCACGTTGGCAGCAAGGGTCTGGCGCTCCCCACGGTTGCTCCCCCGCCACCGGGCGATGTCGCTCTCGCGCGGCAGGACCGTCTGCACCAGGCCCATGTCGTTACCACCGGGCAGCCGCGCCACGACCCAGTCGCCCACGGCCACGCGGCCGTCGTCCTTGGTCAGGCGCGTCGCGAACTCGGCACGAAAGACCCCGCCCTCCCAACAGAGAGCGGGGTATCCACGGTCAAGGCGGCACACGAAGGCAAGCGCGAGCTCATCTGGCTCTGCGATGCCGTCGGCAACCAGCTGGCTCTTGTCGGCCTCAGCCGCCGCACGCTGGGCATCGCTTGGCGCGAGCTCGTCATAGGCAGGCAGGTCGCGCAGGGTCGAGAGCGCCGGGAGCTGCGCGCCCCCGGCGCTCGCGTCACGCTTGCGTGTCCGCTTGCGCTTGGCCGCCATCTCTAACGCTCGAGCCTACGAACGATGGCCTTGTAGATCTCGACCAGCGGGATGATGACCGCGGCAAGGACCATGGCGATGCCGTACTCCCTGGGGCTGATCTCGGCAAAGCCGAAGGCCTGCGAGAGCGGGGTCTCGATGACCACAAAGGTGAGCACGAGCGCCAGGAAGAAGGCGCCCCACAGCCACATGTTCTGACGCTTGAGCTTGAAGATGGAGTGACGGCGGTTGCGCATGTTGAGCGAGTGGAACATCTCCACCATGGACAGGGTCAGGAACGCCATCGTCATGCCGTGGATGCCGGCAGACGGGTCGGCGAGCACCTGCGAGATGTCCATGGTGCCAAACTCGATGTAGTGGCCCACGAAGTAGCTCAGAAGCGTCAGTCCAGCGATCATGATGCCTTGCACGAGGGTGTCCAGGCCCAGGCCACCGGAGAAGATGCCGTCGTCGGACGAGCGGGGCGCGCGACGCATGATGTCGGGCTCGGCGTCTTCTGTGGCCATGGCGAGCGCCGGCAGCGAGTCGGTGATGAGGTTGATCCACAGCAGGTGCGTGGGCAGCAGGATGGTAAAGCCCATGAGCGAGGCAACGAAGACAGAGATGACCTCGGCCAGGTTGGAGCTCAGCAGGAACTGGATGCACTTGCGGATGTTGTCGTAGATCCTGCGACCCTCCTCGCAAGCGTTGATGATGGTCGCGAAGTTGTCGTCGGCCAGCACCATGTCGGCGACGCCCTTGGTCACGTCGGTACCCGTGATGCCCATGCCCACGCCAATATCGGCGCGCTTGATGGAGGGCGCGTCGTTGACGCCGTCGCCTGTCATGGCCACGACCTTGTTCTTGCTCTTCCAGGCGCTCACGATGCGCACCTTGTGCTCGGGTTGGACGCGCGCGTACACGCCGTAGTCCTCGATGTGCGCGGCGAGCTCCTCGTCGCTCATGCCGTCCAGGTCGGCACCGGAAATGGCCTCATCGGCACCCTTGATGATGCCCAGCTCGCGCGCGATGGCAACGGCCGTGAGGATGTGGTCGCCGGTGATCATGACCGTGCGGATGCCGGCAGTCTTGGCCTCGGCGATGGCGTCCTTGGCCTCGGGACGGATCGGGTCGATCATGCCGCACAGGCCCAGGAAGGTCATGTCGTGCTCGAGCGCCTCGGGGCTAAAGTCCTCGGGCTTCTTGTCGTGGTAGTTGATGCGCGCGGCCGCCATGACGCGCAGTGCCTCGCCGGCCATGGCGCGGTTCTGCTCCATGACCTTCTCGCGCCACTCGTCGGTCAGGGGCACGTCGCCTTCCTTGGTGCGGATCTTGGTGCAGTGGGACAGCACCACGTCGGGCCCGCCCTTGGTGTGCTGGATGTAGGACCCGTCAGGAGCCTGGTTAACCACGGTCATCATCTTGCGGCCGGAGTCAAAGGGCGCCTCGCCCACGCGGGGGTTGGCGGCCATGAGGTCGGCGGTCGTAAAGCCAATCTTGGCGGCGTCGGCCACGAGCGCGGCCTCGGTGGGCTCGCCGATAGCCTCCTCGCGCACCGGGTCCCACTCGGCGTTGGAGGCCATGGCCATGCAGCGGACCAGGCGGTGCTGGTCCCAGCTAAAGTGGCGCACGACCGTCATCTTGTTCTGAGTGAGCGTGCCGGTCTTGTCGGAGCAGATGATCTGGGTGCAGCCCAGCGTCTCCACGGCGGAGAGCTTGCGGATAATCGCGTTCTTCTCGCTCATCTTGGTCACGCCCATGGACAGCACGATCGTCACGACCGCAGCAAGGCCCTCGGGGATGGCTGCCACGGCAAGCGAGACCGCGACCATAAAGGTGTCAAGCACGAGGTTGAGGTTGGACATGAACTCGGCACCGTACTTGAGGAAGCCGGTGAGGAAGATGATCACGGAGATGCCCACGACCATGATGGTCAGAATGCGCGAGAGCTCGGAGAGCTTCTTTTGCAGCGGGGTCTGCTCGTCCTCGGCCTGGCTCAGGGCGTCGGCGATCTTGCCCATCTCGGTGTCCATGCCCGTGGCCACGACGACGGCGCGTCCGTGGCCATAGACCACGACCGAGCCCATGTAGCACATGTTCTTGCGATCGCCCAGGGCCACGTCGCCGGTCTTGGGGTCGGCCTCCAGCGCGCTCGAGCGCTTGACCACCGGCACGCTCTCACCCGTGAGCGCTGCCTCCTCGATCTTGAGCGACGCGCACTCGATCAGGCGGCAGTCGGCGGGCACGGCGTCGCCGGCCTCAAAGACCACGATGTCGCCAGGCACGAGCTCGGTGCTCAGCACCTCGACGACCTGCCCGTCACGCACGACACGCGACTGCGCGGCGGCCATCTCCTGAAGCGCCGCCAGCGCCTCCTCGGCCTTGGACTCCTGGACCACGCCGAGCACGGAGTTGAGCACGACGACGAACAGGATGATGATGACGTCGGCAAAGTCGTTCGTCCCCTGGGCCATGCCGGTCAGGGCGCTCACCACCGCGGCGACGAGCAGCATGATGATCATGGGGTCGGCAAGCTGCGACAGGAAGCGGCGCCACACCGGCACCTTCTCGCCCTCCTCGAGCTTGTTCAGGCCAAACTTGGACAGGCGGTCCGCGGCCTCGCTGGCGCTCAGACCCTCCTGCGCATCGCTGCCCTGGGCCGCAACGACGTCCTCAAACGATGACAGATACTCCTTCATGCATCCTCCTGGTAGTCGGTTGTCTCGCGCGAGTTCCCGATCATAATTCCCCAGGAGGGGCAAGGGCTCACCTGCGCGCAGTCCATGGTACCCCATGACCATGTCCTATTTGTAGACAAGAGCCATGCTCTTCTCGCCCTCACATCAATATAGGAACGTAGAATGTGCACGTTTGCGGCACTTCCTTGGAGCCTCATATTCCTGCGATAAACTAACGAGTTGGAACGTGGAAGCACAAGGCATCCGCACAGGGAAAGGAAGACACGATGAGGATCATCTTCTTCGGCACCGCAAGCTATGACAAGCAGTCCTTTGACAAGGAGCTTGTCGACTATCCCGACATTCAGATCGACTACACCGAGACGAACCTCACGCCCGTCACCGCCGTGCTCGCTCGCGGCTACGATGCCGTCTGTGCCTTCGTCAACGCCGACATCTCGCCCATGACGCTCGAGATCCTCGCCGGCCTGGACGTCAAGCTCGTCCTCATGCGCTGCGCTGGCTTTGACGCCGTCAACGTGCCCAAGGCCGAGGAGCTCGGCATCAAGGTCACTCGCGTCCCCGCCTACAGCCCCGAGGCCATCGCCGAGCACGCCATGGCTCTGGGCCTGGCCGCCAACCGTCGCATCCACAAGGGCTACAACCGCGTCCGCGAGAACGACTTCGCCCTCGACGGCCTCGTTGGCTGCACGCTGCACGGCAAGACCGCCGGCATCATCGGCACCGGCCGCATCGGCGCCGCCCTCTGCCGCATCTGCAAGGGCTTTGGCATGACGGTCCTGGGCTCCGACCTCTACCCCAACCAGAAGCTGGTCGAGGACGGCATCGTTGACGAGTACGTCGACTACGACGAGCTCTACGCCCGCGCCGACTTCATCTCGCTGCACGCGTTCCTCAACGAGGAGTCCCGCCACATGATCAACGACGAGTCCATCGCCAAGATGAAGGACGGCGTCATCTTCGTGAACACCGGCCGTGGCGGCCTCGTGGACACCCAGGCCCTCATCCGCGGCATCCTCTCCGGCAAGATTGGCGCCGCCGGCCTGGACGTGTACGACGAGGAGAACGCCAACGTGTACAAGAACCGCGCCGGCGAGGTCATCGACACCGTGACCGCCCGCCTGTGCTCGTTCCCCAACGTTGTCATGACCTCGCACCAGGCCTTCTTCACCTACGAGGCCCTCTCCGAGATCGCTCGCGTCACCCTCGACAACGCCAAGGCCTACGCCGACGGCACCGACTTCGTGGATCGCAGCGTCGTCTGCTAGCTAAACAGCGCGGAAACTCCCGCGTCTTTGTAAGGAGCAACAGGAAGGTTTTTTATGCTCACTGGTAAGCGCACCAAGATCGTCTGCACGCAGGGCCCCGCCACGGATGATGACGAGATCGTTCGTCAGCTCATCCGCAACGGCATGAACGTTGCGCGCTTCAACTTCAGCCATGGCAGCCACGAGGAGCACACCATGCGCATCGAGCGCATCCGCCGCGTGGCCCGCGAGGAGGGCGTGGCCGTTGCCATCATGCTGGACACCAAGGGACCCGAGATCCGTACGGGCGAGCTTGTGGACCACGAGAAGGTCATGCTCACCGAGGGTTCCACGGTCGTCGTGACCACCGACGAGTGCGTCGGCAACGCCGAGCGCTTCTGCCTTGACTACAAGACCCTGCCCGACGAGGTCGAGGCCGGTTCCGTCATCCTCATCGATGACGGCCTGATTGGCCTGCGCGTCGTGTCCGTGTCCGGCAACGACATCACCTGCGAGGTCACCAACGGCGGCGAGCTTGGCGAGCACAAGGGCGTCAACCTGCCCAACATCGACGTCAACCTCCCGGCCGTGACCGAGACCGACATCGCCGACATCATCTTTGGCTGCGAGCTTGGCATCGACGCCATCGCCGCCTCCTTCATCCGTGACGCCGAGGGCGTCGAGACCATCCGCCAGCTCTGCGGCCAGCACGGTCTCGAGGACGTCGCGATCTTCCCCAAGATCGAGTCCTCCCAGGGCGTGCGCAACTTTGACGCCATCCTTGCTGCCGCCGACGGCATCATGGTGGCCCGCGGCGACCTGGGTGTCGAGGTGCCCGCCGCCGAGGTTCCCCACCTGCAGAAGCAGATGATCCGCAAGTGCAACGAGCAGTACAAGCCGGTCATCACCGCCACGCAGATGCTCGACTCCATGATCCGCAACCCGCGCCCGACCCGCGCCGAGGTCACCGACGTGGCTAACGCCATCTACGACGGCACGGACTGCGTCATGCTCTCCGGCGAGACCGCCAACGGCAAGTACCCCGTCGAGGCCGTCAAGACCATGACCGCCATCTGCAAGGAGACCGAGCGCTACCTCAAGGAGCGCAACGTCTACCACGAGCGCGAGGGTCTGGGCAACGTCAACGGTGCCATCGGCTTTGCCGCCCTCACCACCGCTGAGCGCATTGGCGCCAAGGCGATCCTGGCCCCCACGAACTCCGGCCGCACGGCGCGCCTGATCTCCAACTTCCGCCCGCGCCTGCCGCTCGTGGCCTTCTCGCCCATGGAGCGCTCCATCCGCAAGTGCTGCTTCTACTGGGGCGTCGACGCGTTCCCCTCGACGATGCAGCCCTCGCTGAACGCCACGGTCCGCAACGCCCTGGAGCTCAGCCGCAAGTACGGCATCACAGAGTTCACACCGCTGGCGACCCCGGCACCGCTCCCCGCGAGACCGACTACACCACGTCCACCAACGTGGTCATGGCCGCCCAGATCTCCTAAGGGACGCGCCACACACGCACGACCGGGGCCGCACTCGCAAGGGTGCGGCCCCTTTCTTTTGCAAACGTCTGCTCTTGTCGAACGCAACTCCCATCCACGATCTTTGAGTACGTATGTACCAACTCTCAGGTAGCCGATTGCGTTTATAGCTCTCCTTTAGATATCATGAATCCATGAATAAGGAGCTACGAATGAATGGGAGACCGCATGATGCAACGTAAAGTGTTTGCTCCTGCCTTCTTGGCGTTGTCCCTATGTTTTGGCCTTGTTGCTTGCGGCGTATCATCACCAGCAACTTCACCGCAAAGCTCCTCCGGGAACACCGAGAGCTCATCAAGCGCCAGTGATTCAAATAGCACAAATTCGCACATTGATGACTTCACAATTGTCAAAGCTGTTCGAGGAGAGGACTTGAGCGGCGACTATTGGGAAATGGAAGTTACCGTCCAGAACAACACCAACGAACCTAAGAATTTCCTTGGCTTCCAGATTGACGAGCTCGATAGCAATCAAAACATTCTCAATTCGTACATGTCCTATAACAAGAACTCTTGCCCGACAATTGTTGACCCGGGCCAACAGTTCACCATTAAGCTAACTGAGAAGGGCTCTGATGGCATTGCTGGTATGCAGAGCAACTATTGCGTATGGGGCGATTCCATTAGCTCAGGAACCAAGTGCGGGTACAGCGAGAAGTTCAAGGCGATGTTCTAACCCATGAACTACTTGCCCCATTTTCCAACGATTATTGGATGACAGCGTCAGGATTCGAAGGAAAGAGCAGCCCCGAAACAATAAGGGCGACAAGAGCCAAGCTCTTGTCGCCCCATTCACAAGCGGAGATGGCGTCGCTCTACTCCTTGTATGGCTCCAGCGCGTCAAGCACGAACTTGTTAGCAGCCTCGCACTGCTCGTCCGTGGGAGCCTCGGCAAGCACGCGAACGAGGGGCTCGGTGCCACTCGCGCGCACGAGCACACGACCGTCGCCAGCCAGATAGTCCTCGGCGGCTTTGACCGCAGCGGCAATCTCGGGCGCGCCCATGGCGGCGTCCTTGTCCGTCACGCGGACGTTCACGAGCTGCTGGGGATACAGGCTCACGGGGCGCACGAGCTCGGAGAGGGGCTGGCGCTCGGAGCGGTAGACCTCCATGATGCGCAGGCTCGTGAGGATACCGTCGCCCGTGGCGGCAAAGTCGCCAAAGATCACGTGACCGCTCTGCTCGCCACCCAGGTTGAAGCCGTTCTCACGCATGCAGGCGCTCACGTTCTTGTCGCCCACGTCGGTCTTGACGTAGTCGATGCCCAGCTCGTCAAAGGCGCGGAACAGGCCAAAGTTGGACATGACGGTGGGAACGACCGTGCTCTTGGCAAGGCGGCCGTGCTTGTTGAGGTACGAGCCGCACAGGTACAGGATCAGGTCGCCGTCAATCAGGCCGCCCTTCTCGTCCACGGCCAGGCAGCGGTCGGCGTCACCGTCATAGGCAAATCCAAGGTCCAGGCCGTTGGCGACCACGTAGCTCTGGAGCGTCTCGATGTGCGTTGAGCCGCAACCAACGTTGATGTTGAGGCCGTTGGGGCTCTTGGCAATCACGTGGGTCTCGGCACCCAGGGCGTCAAAGACGGGCTTGGCCACACTGCCGGCAGCACCGTTGGCGCAGTCCAGGCCAATCTTGATGCCCTGCAGTGAGAAGTCGCACGAGGCAATGAGGCTCGCGATGTAGCGGTTGCGACCCTGCATGTAGTCGACGGTGCGACCGATGTTGTCACCCGTGGCCAGCGGAACCTCGATCTTGCCGTCGATGTAGTCCTCGATCTGCTCAAGGACCTCCTCGTCCATCTTGAAGCCGGCCTTGTTGACCAGCTTGATGCCGTTGTCGGTGTAGGGGTTGTGCGATGCGGTAATCATGATGCCGCAGTCAAAGTTATCGTGGATGACCTCGTAGCTCACGCCCGGGGTGGGAATGACGTGAAGGGTATGCGCGTCGGCACCAGAGGCAACCAGGCCAGAGATAAGCGCGGCCTCGAACATGTAGCTCGAGCGGCGCGTGTCCTTGCCAATGACAACACGGGCACGGCGGTTCTGACGTGCGCCGTAGTACCAGCCCACGAAGCGGCCGATCTTAAACGCGTGGTCTACGTTGAGGCCCTCGTTGGCGACGCCACGGAACCCGTCCGTTCCAAAGTACTTCATACAGCTCCCTCGGTTGTGAGCGACTAGCGTTTCCTAGCAGTTACCGTTCCATTTTACTTGGTGGTACATACGCAAAACGAGAATGCCGCAAGAGTACACTTATCGCGGCAAACCGCGTTTCAAGGAGGCACCATGACCATCCTCACCTCGCCATCGCAGGAGATCCTCCTGCTCGAGCCCGTGTTCCACCAAAAGATCTGGGGCGGACGCACCATGGCGCACACCTTTGGCTACGACCTGCCCCAGGGCAAGATCGGTGAGTGCTGGGCCATCGCCGGACACGAGCACGGCACGTCCGTCGTTCGCTCGGGCGCCTACAAGGGCCGCACGGTCCGCGAGCTGTGGAACAACGAGCGCGAGCTCTTTGGCTTCCTGCCGGGCGACACCTTCCCTTTGCTCGTCAAGATCCTTGACGCGCGCGATGACCTCTCGGTCCAGGTGCATCCCGACGACGCCTACGCGCGCCTGCACGAGAACGGCAGCCTGGGCAAGCGCGAGTGCTGGTACGTACTCGATGCCGACCCTGGGACCAAGATAACCGTGGGCCAGAAGGCAAAGAGCGCAAGTGAGTTCCGCGAGCGCGTCGAGCGCGGCGAGTGGGACGAGCTTCTGGGTCAGGTAGACATCCACCCAGGCGACTTCTTTGCCATCGAGCCCGGCTGCGTTCACGCCATCCAGGGTGGCACCCTGGTGCTGGAGACCCAGCAGTCCTCCGACGTCACCTACCGCGTGTACGACTACGACCGCACCGACGACGAGGGTAACACCCGCGAACTCCATCTGGAGCAGGCCTTGGATGTCATCGACTACAAGATGGAGGCACCGACGTCAGGAGAGATCACCGCACCCGAGGTCGACGGCATAACCAAGCTCATGAGCTGCCCCAACTTTGACGTCATCCGCGTCCGTTCCACGGGCGACAAGAGCGTGACGCTTGACCAGGACCATCCCTTCGTGTGCTGCTCGGTCATCTCTGGCGCCGGTCAGGTCACGACTGACTTCGAGACGGCAGCGGTGACCGCAGGCGACCACCTCCTGGTGAGCGCGCAGGCAAACAAGGTAACCTTTGGCGGCGACATGGAGCTCATCTGCTCCTGGCCCCCACGCGCCTAGACGACGCCCAGCGACCGCGGGCACGACATCACGACCTGACACCTAAGGAGTACCCATGACCAAGATCGCCATGACCACGCCGCTCGTCGAGATGGACGGCGACGAGATGACCCGCGTCCTGTGGAAGATGATCAAGGACGAGCTCATCTGTCCGTTCGTCGACCTCAAGACCGAGTACTTTGACCTTGGCCTAGAGCACCGCGACGAGACCCGTGACGAGGTCACGCGCGAGTCCGCCGAGGCCACCCGCCGCCTGGGCGTGGCCGTCAAGTGCGCCACCATCACCCCCAACGCCGCGCGCGTTGACGAGTACAACCTGCACGAGATGTGGAAGTCCCCCAACGGCACCATCCGCGCCATGCTCGACGGCACCGTGTTCCGCACGCCCATCCTGGTGCGCGGCATCGAGCCCGGCGTGCGCTCTTGGAAGCGCCCCATCACACTGGCGCGCCACGCCTATGGCGACGTGTACAAGAACTCGGAGCTGCGCGTCGACGGACCCGGCACGGTCGAGCTGGTCTACACGCGCGCCGACGGAACACAGGAGCGCGCGCTCGTGCACGAGTTTGACGGCCCTGGCGTGGTGCAGGGCATGCACAACCTGGACGCCTCCATCGCCAGCTTTGCTCACTCCTGCTTTGACGTGGCGCTCGACATGGGCCAGGACCTCTGGTTTGCCACCAAGGACACCATCTCCAAGACCTACGACCACCGCTTCAAGGACGTCTTCCAGGAGGTCTTTGACGCGGAGTACGCCGATCGCTTCAAGGAGGCCGGCATCGAGTACTTCTACACCCTCATCGACGATGCCGTGGCCCGCGTGGTCAAGAGCGACGGTGGCTTCATCTGGGCCTGCAAGAACTACGACGGTGACGTGATGAGCGACATGGTCTCGAGCGCCTTTGGCAGCCTGGCCATGATGACCTCCGTGCTCGTCTCACCCGACGGCGTCTATGAGTACGAGGCCGCTCACGGCACGGTGCAGCGCCACTGGTACAAGTACCAGAAGGGCGAGACGACCTCGACCAACTCCGTCGCCACCATCTTTGCCTGGACGGGAGCGCTTGCCAAGCGCGGCGAGCTGGACGACCTGCCCGAGCTCGTCGACTTTGCCAAGCGACTGGAGGCCGCGACCATCGCCACAATCGAGAGTGGCAAGATGACCGGCGACCTCGCGCGCATCACCACCCTCGACGACGTCGAGGTCCTGGACAGCCTGGGCTTCATCCAGGCCATCCGCTCACAGCTTGAGGCCGCGTAATACAGGAGCTCCCATGCACAAGATATTTGACCTGCACTGCGACACCATCGATGCCATCTGTATGCGGGACGACGAGCCCTATGCGTCCATGCCCGCCGTGGACACGAGCGGTTGGGGCCTGGAGCACAACGGGCTGGCCCTCTCTCAGGACCGCTGTCGCGCGGCAGGACTTGCCTGGTGCCAGTGCTATGCCGTCTGGGTACCCGATGTCGCTCAACGCTACGCACCGCTGGACTTCTACCGCCGCGCCGTGGCCTGGTTCAAGGAGCAGGTGCACACGTTCAAGGACACAGTGCCGCAGATCCGCGACGCCCGTGAGGTGGACGCCCAGCTGGAGGCGGGCCACGGCTGTGCGCTCTTGTCGGTAGAGGGAGCATCTCCCGTCGGCGACGACCTGGGCGTGATAGACGAGTTCGCCCGTGACGGCGTGCGCATGGTCACGCTCACCTGGAACGGAAAGAACTCTATCGCGAGCGGCAACGACACCACGGACGGCATCTCCAG
>CAJOGH010000012.1 GCA_905233865.1 uncultured Atopobiaceae bacterium | reverse complement strand
AGCGAGCCGCCGTTCTCGATGTTGCGAGCGGCGCCCAGGAAGCGCTTGGGCGGATAGAGCGCGGCGGAGTCCACGCCGCCGGACAGGATGCGTCCGCTGGCGGGCGCGGCAAGGTTGTAGGCGCGCGCCAGGCGGGTGATGGAGTCCAGCACCACGACGACGTCCTCGCCCTGCTCAACCAGGCGCTTGGCGTGCTCAATCACGAGCTCGGCGACGGCCGTGTGGTTGTCGGCGGGCATGTCAAAGGTCGACGCGACGACGGTGCCCTTGATAGAGCGCTCCATGTCGGTGACCTCTTCGGGTCGCTCGTCGACGAGCAGGCAAAAGAGGTGCACCTCGGGGTTGTTACGTGCGATGGACTGGCAGATGTGCTTGAGGATCGTGGTCTTGCCGGCCTTGGGCGGACTGACGATCAGGCCACGCTGGCCCTTGCCGATGGGTGCCACAAGGTCGATGGCACGACCGGTGATGGTGTCGCGGTTGACCTCCATGCGCAGCGGCTCGTTGGGGTAGATAGGCGTGAGGTCCTTGAAGCGCGGGCGGTTCCGCACCTCCTCGGGGTCACGGCCGTTGATGGTCTCCAGCTTGACGAGAGGCGCGTACTTGTTGCCCGAGCGCGCAGGACCCACGGTGCCCGTCACCAGATCACCGGCACGGATGCCCATCTGACGCACCATCTGCGGGAAGACGTAGGCATCCTCCTTGCTCTGGGCATAGCCCTTGACGTGCACCACGCCATGGCCGTCGTTGTGCATCTGCACGATGCCCGAGACCGAGCGGAAGCCCTCGGCCGCCGCGGCAGCGTTGTACACGAGCTCGACCAGCTCGGCCTTCTTGACGCCAGTGCCGTCCACGCCCAGCTCTGAGGCGCGCTCGCGCAGCTCGGCGACCTTGAGGGTGGCAAGCTCCTCGCGCGTGAGCGAGGGCGACGTCTGCGTCTCACGGCGGTTGCGGCGACGGTTGTTGTTCTGGTGGTCGCCATTGTTGTTGCGCTTGTTGCGACGACGCTTGGCGCGCGCGTTGGTCTGGGCCTCGTCGGGCGTGCGAGCCATATCGCCGGAGATGGTCTGCATGGGCGCGGGCATCTCGTGGCCCTGGGCCTGCGTGGCCTCCGCGGTCAGGCGGTTCATCTCCTCGACGTCCTTTTTGCGCGGACGGCCGCGGCGACGGGGCGCCGGCTCCTCGCCAGCCGAGGACTCGGCGGCGGTGTCGCTCTTGTCGGCCTCCTTGGCCTCGGGCGCGTCGGCATCCGCCTTCTTCTTGCGCGTACGGCGGGTCTTGGGCTTCTCGGGCGCCTCCTCGGCGGCAGCGGGCGCGGCCTCGGCCTCGGCGGCAGCCTTCGTGCGACGACGGCGCGTCTTCTTTGCAGGGGCCTCAGCGGGGGTCTCGGCTGCGTCGGGAACAGGCAGCTCGATGGTCTCCTGGATGGTATCGCTCACGCGGTGACCTTTCTATTGTTCACGGTGTTCACTGGTTTGGCATGCATGCGCACGACCGCGCACTGCAGCAGCTCTGAGTGAAGTGGGATTGACGGCGCATTGCGCCTGCTGGAACTATACCACTAACTTGGCAGATGCGCATGAGAAAGGACAGGTGCCGCTGCCATGACGACAACGACACCTGTCCGGGAGCATACATTCACATGCAATCCCCGCAGCCTCACGCATGTCGGGATTGCGCCCAAATGCGTCCATATTTGGCCGAGAAGAGCCTCCGTTCGCGAGCGTATCTGGGCAAACGTCGCAAGGGAGCATACATTCACGTGCAATCCCCGCAGCAGCACACGTGCAGGGGTTGCACCCAAATGCGTCCTAGATCCTGAAGACCCAGCCGAACTTGTCCTCGACGGCACCGGACTGGATGCCGGTGAGCGTCTCGCGCAGCTCGCGCATGACGGGGCCGACCTCGTCCATGCCATACTCGATGACCTCACCGTTCAGGCCGTCGACTTGGCCAACGGGGCTGATGACCGCGGCGGTGCCGCACATGCCGCACTCGACGAAGTCGCCAATCTCGTCAAAGCGTACCTGGCGCTGGACGACCTTCATGCCCAGGTACTCCTTGGCCACATCGACCAGCGAGCGGCGCGTGATCGAGGGCAGGATGGAGTCGGTTGCCGACTGCGGGACGACGAGCGTGCCCTCACGGTCCACAAACAGCAGGTTGGCGCCACCCGTCTCCTCGACGTAGGTGCGCGTGGCGGGGTCGAGGTACATGTTGTCGGCATAGCCCTCGAGGTGCGCCTTCACAGACGGGTAGAGGCTCATGGCGTAGTTGAGTCCGGCCTTGATGTTGCCCGTGCCGTGGGGCGCCGCGCGGTCGTACTCGGAGACCTTCAGCTTGACGGGCTTCACGCCGCCCTTGTAGTACGCGCCGACGGGCGAGACGAGCACGCGGAACTGGTACTCATACGCAGGCTTGACGCCAATGACGTCGCCGGTCGCGATCATGTACGGGCGGATGTAGAGGGTGGCGCCGGTGCCGTAGGGCGGGACCCAGGCCTCATTCGCGCGGACAGTCTCAAAGACGGCCTCAACAAAGCGGTCCTCGGGAAACGTCGGCATGCAGATGCGCTCGGCACTGTCGGCCATGCGCTTGGCGTTCTGGTCAGGACGGAAGCACACGATGTCGCCGTCCTTGGTGGTGTAGGCCTTGAGTCCCTCGAAGACCTCCTGGCAGTAGTGGAAGATGCCCGCGCACTCGGAAAGGTGAACGCTGTGGTCCCTCGTGAGCGCGCCGTCGTCCCAGGCGCCGTCCTTGAACTCGGAGATGTAGCTGAAGTCGGCAGGCAGATAGGCGAACTCAAGGTTCTCCCAGTCCAGATCCTTCTTTTCCATATGGTCCTCCTAACCGTATGTGCTGACGACTATGGTACGCCCCGCCCAGGCAGCCCCCGCCATTTGTGCCCGACGCGAAACATGAGAGCGCGCCGCCCGCGAGGGCGACGCGCTCGGACATACCCTAAGTGATGCGGCCTACCAGGGAATGAGGCCCAGCAGGAAGGCAGTGATGCCACCCAGTGCGATGGCAGCGGGAAGCGTGATGAACCAGGCGGCCATGATGGACTTGGCCGTGGTCCAGCGCACGGACCGCACGTTGCGCGCGCTGCCCGCGCCCATGATGGACGTCGTGAGCACCTGCGTGGTGGAGACGGGCGCGCCCAGGGCCGTCATCGTCTCGATGGCAATAGCGGAGCTGCCCTCAGCCACAAAGCCGATGACCGGCTCCAGCTTGGTCACGCCCCTGCCCACCGTCTTCATGATGCGGCGACCGCCAATGGAGGTGCCCACGGCCATGCACAGCGCGCAGCTGAGCTTGACCCACAGGGGCACGCCGGAGACCGCGTCGGCAAGGCCGCAGGTGACAAGGGCAAGCGTGATGATGCCCATGGTCTTCTGCGCATCGTTGTTTCCGTGGCTGTAGGCCATGACCGCGCTCGAGAGGATCTGGGCGCGGTGGAAGAACCGGTTTGCCTTGGCATGGGGCGTGTTGGCGAATATCTCAAACACGAGCTTCATGATCAAAAAGCCCAGCGCCATACCAATGAGCGGCGAGGTGAACAGCGGGATGACGACCTTGTTGACCACGCCGGACCACTCGACCGTCTGCACCGACATGGTGGAGACCATCGTGGCGCCAATGAGGCTGCCAATGAGGGCGTGCGAGCTGGAGCTGGGGATGGACAGCCACCAGGTGATCAGGTCCCAGACCACCGCACCGACCAGCGCGGCCAGAATCACGTGCAGGTCCAAGTTGACGTTCACCAGCCCCTTGGAGATGGTGAGTGCGACCTTCTCGCTCGTGAGGGCGCCGATGAAGTTCATGGTGGCCGACATGGCGATGGCCGCGCGCACCGGCAGCGCGCGGGTGTAGACCGTGGATGCGATGGCGTTGGCCGTATCGTGGAAGCCGTTGATGAACTCAAAGGCATAGGCGACGATGATGACGGCTATGAGCAGTGGACTAAGCATTCTTAGTCAGGATTCCGGAGATGATGTTTGCAGAGGTCTGGCAGTTGTCCAGACAGTTCTCCATGCTGTCCAGAAGACGCGTCCACTTGACCACGTGAATGGTGTGCTCAAAGTCATGGAACAGGTCGCCTAGGGCGTTGCGATAGACTATGTCGCCCTCGTCCTCGAGTGCGCCGACATTGCGTGCGTGGCGTTTGACCTCGGGGTCCTTCTTAAAGTTGGGGAGGCGCTGGACGCTCTCGTTCAGGTCTGCCGTGGCCTGGCACGTGAGCTCGCACATGCGCTTGGCGGCAGGGAGCATGTCGTGCACGTCAAAGAGCACCAGACGCGCCGAGATGCCCTCCATCTCGTCGACGATGGAGTCGAGGGCGCGGGCCAGAAACTCGATGTCCTGGCGATCAAAGGGCGTGATGAACGAGGTCTCGAGCTCGGTGAGGATCTCGCCCACCAGCACGTCGCTCGCCTCCTCGTGCGCCCTCATGACCTCGACGGTGTCCTTGGAGTCGGGCCAGGTGGTAATGAGCTTGGAGTAATCCTCTGTTGCCAAGGTAATCCTCGTGCTGAGGTCCTTGAGCATCGTGTAGAACACGTCTTCTCTTCGAGAAATGCGACTCATGCGCGCGACCTTTCACTTGCAGACACACTCCGGCAACAATGGTACCAGTAAAGTTCAAGCATGGGCATCAGGGTTGCTTGTGTATATGGTTTTCGTTCCACAATTCCTTGACCACCTGAAGCCAAGTTGCCAGAATAGCCCGAAACGCAAACGCAGTCCGGGGCCAGGCAAGGAGGCACCATGATTGACATCAACATCATCGAGCGTCAGACCCAGTCCGCACGCATCCTGGAAAACGCCAACATCATCACCCGCTTGAGCGCGCACTCCGTCGCCGATCGCTCCGGCCAGCTGACCTGCCCCTCCTGCGACTCCACCAACATCGTTGACATCTACGGCAGGTACGGCACCGCCCATCACTGCCGCGCGTGCAACCACGAGTGGCAGGCCGCCGAGGAGGTCCAGGTGCCCGAGCGCGTCCCCAGCGTCGTCACGTGGCTGAGCGCGCCGTCCTTCCCTGGCGTCCGCGCCGCCATCCTGCGCCGCCTGGCGAGCTTCCGTCGTCTGGCTCGCGCCTAGGCTGGAACAAGCTCTTATCGAGAAGAGCGTCCGCTTGCCACGCCCACGAGCGCAAGCACGGCCAGGACGCCCAAGCACACCAGCACAATCGCGCCGCCAGGCTTGACCGCGGCATAGTAGGAGCACGCGAGGCCCGCCACCACGCTGACAACAGCCACCAGCGCGCTGACCACCAGCGTGCGTCGGTAGCCGCGTGCCACCTGCATGGCTCCCACGAGCGGCAGCACCAGCATGGACGAGACCACCAGCGAGCCTATGATGCGCGACGCCACGGAGACAATCACGCCCGCGGCAACGGCCAAGGCCGCACCAACGAGCGTCACGCGCACGCCCGACGCACGGGCAAGGTCCTCGTCCATGCACATAAGGAATATCTCGTGGCGAAACACGAGGGCTAGGACGACCACCGCGACACTGATGGCAGCCACGAGCGCCAGGTCTTCCTCGCTCACGGCGACGATGGAGCCAAACAGGAACGAGTCCAGGCCACCCGCGTTGCCCTTGGCAGACGACAGCACACCGGCCAGACCCGCGCCTGCGGCCGACACGACCGCGATGGCCACATCGGCGTGGTGCGGCAGGTGACGGCGGACGGCCTCCATGCCCAGCGAGGCGATGACGCAGGCAACCAGTGCGCCCAAAACGGGGTTCACCCCCGCCACCAGACCGCCCGCCACGCCGGCGAGCGAGCAGTGGGACAGGGCGTCGCCCATCATCGACGTGCGGCGCAGCACCAGCGAGGAGCCCACGAGAGGCAGGGCCACGGCAAGGATGATGCCGGCCAAGAGGGCCCGCTGCATGAATGCGTACTCAAGCACGGCTGACCTCCTCCATGTGGCCACCCTCCAGGCGCACGATGCGGCATCCGCTCTGGTGGGCGCGCTCGGCGTCGTGGGTGATGACGAGCGCGGCTGGCCCCTCGCCTGCACGGTCGACGGCGAGCAGCGCGAACATCTCATCGGCGGCGCGGGGGTCCAGGGCAGCGGTGGGCTCGTCGAGGACGAGCAGGTCGGGATCGGCCACGAGCGCACGTGCGAGGAGCACGCGCTGACGCTGGCCGCCCGACAGGCTGCCGGCGGCACGGCCCCGCAGGTCGGCGATGTCACAGCGCTCCAGGGCCGCATCCACGCGCTCGCGCCAACCGCGCATGGGAGCCAGGCGCCGCGAGCCCGCGTAGAGCCCCGATCGCACGACCTCGCCCACCGTGGCGGGCATCCCGCCCAGCGATGCGGTCGCGCCCTGGGACAGGAACCCCACGCGCTCCCACGAGCGCATGTGGCGCGGGTCGGCGCCAAAGATGCGCACAGACCCCGCGCTGGGACGAAGGCGGCCCGTGACAAGTCCCACGAGCGTGGACTTGCCCGCGCCGTTCTCTCCCGTGAGCATGACACGCTCGTGCGGTGCCACGACGAGCGAACAGCCGTCCAAAACGAGACCCTGCTCATAGGCAAAGCTCACGCCCTCTATGGCCAGCGGCGTGTTGGTCGAGGTCGTCACGAGAGCGCCGCCTCGAGCTTGGCGAGGTTGTCGCGCATGACCGAAAGATAGGTCTCGCCCGCGGAAAGCTCGTCAGAGGTCAGGCCCTCCAAGGGGTTGAGCTCCTGGACCTGCGCGCCCGTCTCGGACGCTATGGCCTGCGCCGTCTTGGGCGAGACGAGCTCCTCAAAGAAGATCGTGGTCACGCCGTGGGAGCGGACCTCGTCCACGAGCTGTGCCATGCGCGCGGCGTCGGGCTCGGAGTCGGGCGAGAGTCCCTCGATGCCCACCTGCGTCAGGCCATAGGCATCGCAAAGGTAGCCAAAGGCCTCATGGCTCACCACGATCTCCTTGCGCGGGCACGCGCCCAGGCGCGCGGAGTAGTCCTGGTCAAGCTGGAGCAGGTCGGCCATGAGCGCATCGAGGTTTCCACGGATAGCGTCCTTCTGGTCTGGCAAGGCAGCCTCAAGAGCGGACGCGATGGCCTGTGCCTGCGTGACGGCAAGCGAAGGCGCCAGCCACACGTGGGGGTCGGTCGTGCCGGAGCCGGCCGTGCGAAGAGCGACGCCGTCGGTGGCGCACAGCGAGCGGGGTGCCTCGGCGCCCAAAGACGACAGGACGTCGCTCACCCAGCCCTCGAGACCGGCACCGTTGTACACGAACAGGCTCGCCGACTGGATGGCAGCCACGTCCGTGGGCGTGGGCTCCCAGTCGTGCGGCTCGGTGCCCGCGGGAACCATGCAGCTCACGCGCGACTCGTCGCCCAGGAGGCGGCCCGCCAGATACGCAAGCGGGTAGATGGTGGTGACCACCTTGGACGACCCGCCGCCCGCGGGTGCCGCGCCACCGCAGCCAGCAAGGCTTGCCGCGGCGCCCAGCAGTCCAAGGGCGCCCGTCCGCACGACCGCACGGCGTGTGAGAAGCGCTCCCCTGTAGTTCCTCATGCCTACCCCCTTACCGCTGCCCGCCGCGCACCGCGGCCGAGCAGCTGTCGCAATATCCGTAGAGAATGGTCCTGCGAGGAAGCACGGTAAACCCGTGGTCGCACTCGACGTGCTCAACGAAGTGGTCGAGACCCTCGCAGCTCAGGGGGAAGACGTGATGGCACTCGAGACACACCAGGCAGGTGCCGCCCTCGTCGGCGCCCAGCACGCAGTAGCGCGCCGGGCCTCCGGCCGCGTCCGGCACCGCCACGGCAACACCATCGGCCACCAGACGCTCCATGGCCCGGTAGACCGTGGTCTTACCCACGCTCGTGCCTGCGGCAGCCAGCTCACGACACACCTCGTCAACCGTGAGCGACTCGCCCACGCGTCCCTCAAAGAAGGCGACGACCGCCTCCTGCTGACGTGTCACATAGCGCCCACGCTTGGTCGCCATCCGCGCATCCTCCCGGCTCTTCTCAAAATGAAAACGAAAACGCATTTCATTTTGCGCCTAATGATGCGCATGTCAAGTCTCGCCACCGCACGCACACGCGTCTGGCGACAAGAGCCTCGCCTAGCGAGTCTCCTGCACGACGGCAAAGCGCGCGACGAGGTTCTCGAGCATGTCCACGGTGAGCTCCAGGCTGCGGACGGGCACGAACTCGCGCACGGAGTGGCACTGGTAGCCGCCCGTGGCCAGGTTGGGGCAGGGCAGCCCGCGGAAGGTGAGCTGGGCGCCGTCGGTGCCGCCACGGATGGCCTCCACGTGTGGCTCAATGCCCGCCTGCGTGTTGGCGGCAAGCGCATGGTCCACCAGGAACATGCAGTCGCGCAGGTGCTCGGCCATGTTGCGGTACTCGGGCTTGACCGTCACGGTGACGGTGCCGGCCCCATGGCGGTGGTTGAGGAAGTCGGCTGCCTCGCGCATGACCTGCTGGCGCTCCTCAAAGCCGGCGGCGTCAAAGTCGCGGATGATGTAGCGCACGTGCGCGGACGAGGCCGTGCCGTTGAGCTCGAGGATGTGGTAGTAGCCCTCGTAGCCCTCGGTGTGCTCGGGGCGCTCGAAGGCAGGCAGCATGCGGTCGAACTCCATAGCCACACCAATGGCATTGACCATGATGTCCTTGGCGGAGCCGGGGTGGATGGCCACACCGGTCACGTCGACCGTGACCTCAGCGGCGTTAAAGCACTCATAGCTGATCTCGCCCAGGGCCTCGCCATCCACGGTGTAGCACCACGCGGCCCCAAAGCGCTCGAGGTCAAGCAGGCTCGCGCCGTGGCCGATCTCCTCGTCGGGCACGAAGGCGATCTTGAGGGTAGGATGCGGAAGCGCGGCGTTCGCGCCCAGGCGCGCCAGCAGGGCGCATATCTCGGCCACACCGGCCTTGTCATCGGCAGACAGCAGCGTGGTGCCGTCGGAGCACACGATGTCCTGGCCCACCATCTGCGCGAGGTCGGGACAGTCGCTGGGGCTGGTGGCCACGGGTGCTCCGTCCACGATGCCCGCAACCAGGTCGCCACCCTCGTAGTGCACAATGTGCGGATGCACGTCGGCGCCGGGGGCGTCGCTGCTGGAGTCGATGTGGGCGCAGAGGCCAAGGGCGGGAAGGTCCTCCGCACCAGCGCTCGCGGGGAAGCTCGCGGTCACATAGGCGTGATCGTCAACCGCGACGTCCTCGCAGCCAAGCGCGCGAAGCTCGTCGGCAAGCAGGTTGGCCATGTCAAACTGACGGTGGGTCGAGGGGGTCTGTGCGTCGTTGTGAGGGTCGGACTGCGAGTCAACCTGCACGTAGCGAATAAAGCGCTCGACGACGTCGGACGAAGGCGTACTCATATGGATGCTCCTTAGTGTCGTTGTACGCAGGGCAGACTACCACGTATGGCAGCCCCTGCCGCACTCACGACGCTATGACACGTAAAGCCCATGCGGGACGGTGAGCTTGCTGATCGTGCGCAGGAGCGCATCGACCTTGGCCTGTCCCTCTTCCGTGAGGTGCACGGTGGTTCCCTCGCGCTCCAGCAGCCCACGCTCGACCAGCGTCTTGAGCGACATGGAGACGGTGGGCTGCAGCAGTCCCAGAAGCCCCACGAGATTGACTACCGAGGTGCGCGTGTCCTCCTGGCCCGAGAGGACGTGGACACCCAGAAGGCACATATCCAGCGAGCTCACCTGGGCGGCGCCCATCGTGTGGACGTAGGCAAGGAAGCGCGGTGGCTCGACCTGTGAGAGGGAGCCGCCCTCGTGCAGCGTGACGACCATGTCCTTGGACGACTCTGCAAGAAAGTCGCGCCCGCCCTTGGTGAGCGCGCACATGACGTTACGCCGATCCACGGTGCCGTCCTCGCGCTTGATCAGGCCCTTGTCGGCAAGGTGCGAGGTACGGTGCGTCATCGTGGGGCGGAGCACGTTCTGGTAGCGCGCGAGATCGGTCGCGCGCAGAGGCTCCTCGGAAAGGGCGAGGTGTGTCATGAGGGCGTACTCGTCAAAGGTAATGCGAGACGCAGGTCCCATGGCCGACCTATAAACAGAGAATGCACGGCGAATGGCTATGTAGCCCTTAACGTTCATCTATGCCCCTAAGCTCCAAGGCTCCAACATAAAATAAAGAACGACCGTCGGAGTAATCGTACCACCGACGGTCGTTTGAATACTTGTTCTTTGCGGCGAGCGGGCAATCGCGCTGCCCGAGTGGGCTACATCTTGGTGGGGGCGGAGACTCCGATGAGCTTGAGGGCGAGCGCGATCACGATGCGCGTGGCGTCGCAGGCAGCCAGACGGGCGCGGCTGAGCTCGGGGTCCACCGGACGACCCTCGGAGGGAAGCACCTGGCAGGCGTTGTAGAACGCGTGGTAGGCGGCGGCCGTCTCCTCCACGAAGTGGGTCAGGCGGAAGGGCTCGCGGTCGCGGGCGGCACTGGCCACGGTGTCGGTGAACATGGAGAGCTTGCGGGCAAGCGCGAGCTCGGTCGGATCGGTGAGCAGGCTCAGGTCCACGTCCTTGCCCACGGCGCGGGCAGCGACCTCGTCCATGCCGAGCTTCCCGGCCTCGTTGTCCATGACGCCCGCGGCACGGCGCAGGATGGAGCAGATACGCGCGTGGGCGTACTGCACGTAATAGACGGGGTTGGAGGCGGAGCGCTCCTTGACGGCCTCGATGTCAAAGTCGATGGTCTGGTTGGAGGACTTGGACACGAGGGTGTAGCGGGTGGCGTCGACGCCGACCTCGTCCAGGAGCTCCTCAAAGGCGATCATCGTGCCGCGGCGCTTGGACATGCGCACCGGCTTGCCGTTGCGGAGCAGGTTGACGAACTGGCCCAGGTCGACCTCGAACTGCCCGGGGTAGCCCAGGGCGTCGCAGACGTTGGTCACGCGGGCAATGTAGCCGTGGTGGTCGGCGCCCCACAGGTCGATGGAGTAGTCAACGCGCTGGAACTTGTCCCAGTGGTAGGCAACGTCGGAAGCAAAGTAGGTGTACTCGCCGTTGGACTTGATGAGCACGCGGTCCTTGTCGTCGCCAAAGGCCGTGGACTTGAACCAGAGGGCACCGTCGTCGGTCTTGTACAGGTAGCCCATCTTGTCCAAGCGGTCAAAGGCGCGGTCGACCGGCGAGGTGCCGGACTCGTCCTTGACGTAGAGGGAGCGCTCGGAGAACCAGACGTCCAGGTTGCAGCGGGCGCGGAAGCACGTGGCCTTGATGCGGCTCAGCATGGCCTGGTAGGAGCGCTCGCGGAACTCCGCGGCGGCCTCGGCCTCGTCCATCTGGGCCAGGCGGTCGCCGTCGGCCTTAACGAACTCGCAGGCGATGTCGATGATGTAGTCGCCGCCGTAGGAGTTGCCGCCCAGAGCGGTGTTGAAGGCGTCCATGAAGGGGTGGGTCTCGGGGTGCTCGTCAAACTCGTCCTCGACGTAGGCCTCGCGGTCGGCCAGCAGGAAGTCGCGGGCGGCGTCGAGCGTCATGTCACGGTCGTTCATGAGCTCGACGAGCTGCAGGTAGCGCCTCTGGACGGAGGTGCCAAAGACGTCCATCTGCGAGCCGTGGTCGTTGATGTAGTACTCGCGCTGGACGTCGTAGTTGGCGTGCTCGAGCACGTTGCACATGGAGTCGCCCATCGCGACCCAGCGGCCGTGGCCCACGTGGAGGGGGCCGGTGGGGTTGGCCGAGATGAACTCGTAGTTCACATGCAGACCGTTGCCCACGTTGCAGCGGCCGTAGTCCTCGCCCTGCTCACGGATGGTCTGGAAGACCTCATTGTTGGCAGCGGCCTTGAGGTAGAAGTTGATGAAGCCCGG
>CAJOGH010000011.1 GCA_905233865.1 uncultured Atopobiaceae bacterium | reverse complement strand
CCCTCGCAGGTAAAGACCTCGGGCAGCTCGAGGTCACCCGTAAGCCCCGTACAGTTGTAGAACAAGCCCTGAAGGTTGGTGGCACCACGCAGGTCAAGATGCTCAAGGATGTCCTGTGCCTTGGCAGACGAGAGACTATAGCAGTCGGCCATGCAGCAGAAGAGGTTGGTGCCGTCCCTAAAGGCATAGGTGCCGTTGGCAAAGGGGTTCGCGTCGAGCTTCTCACAGTGCCTGAACGTCTCAAAGGCGTTCGCAACGTGGCTCAGGTCGCTCCCTGCCGGGAAGGCAAACCTGGTGAGCTCCTTGCAATTGCAGAAAGCACGATACAAGGTCGTCACCTGGGTGAGCTTCATGGAGTCCGGGAACCCGGCAGAGCCGAGCTTCTCGCAGCCGTTGAACATGTCGGTGAGGTTCCTGAGGGCCGGGGCCGTGCAGCCCGTGGGGAACTCGAGGGAACTAAGCCCCGAGCAGCCCATGAACGCCTTCTCAAGCGTGGTCACGCTCGTAAGGTCAAACCTCTCTGGGAACCTGACCCCCGTCAGATTGGAACAGTTGGCAAACCACCTAAACCCAGTGGTCACATGCTCGCAGGTGAAGCTGGAGGGGAACCGGACAGACTTGAGCGACGAGCATCCGTCAAACATGCTGGAAACATTTGTGAGGCTGGCAGAAGAAAGGGCGGAAGAAGGTTCATTGCCAAACGTTATGCTACTGATGCCCGTGGACCCGCAGAACATTTGCTCCATTGACTGAACGCTGGGTGTCGCGAGGCTGCTCAGATCAAGGTCGAGAGAAACCCCCTCCTGGGTTGCGATGCCAGCAAAGGTCCGCGTCATGTCACGCACCTTTGAGGTGTCTATGTTCTGGAGGTCAGCGAATCCGCTGATGCTCGACCCACCATCAAACCAGCTGTTCATGCTCGCAGGCGCCAGCTTATATTGTGCCTGTGACCCATGTGTGGACACAAGTATGCGCACGGTTTTGGCCTTATCCTCGCCAAGGGCAACGTCCCTCCAGGGGATGTCTTCAATGCCAGCCGAAAACGCGGGCACCCGCCAGGCATAGCGCGCATCGTCCCAACCGCCTGACCCCTCTGTCGGCTCAAACCGCGGCACGCCACCAGGTGAGCGGATAAATACGAGATCCCGGGCTTTAACGTAAGTGATGCGGCTCTCGTCGTCACCCTGTCCGTGAATCATGCCGTTCTCATCGCAATAGACTGCATACCAGCCGTCGGTTCCGCTCGTCGTGACAGCCCATGTGCCTGCCATGGTTGCGCCGTCCCACATGCCCTTGAGCTCGGTGGTGCTAAAGGTACCCACAACGGGATCGTCCACAGCGCTCGTTCTCTGCGTCCAGAGCTTGTTCTCTGACAGGGGAAGCGAGGTGTCCGCCGCACAGGCAAAGGTAAAGCCAGACCCCAGCGTCAACTCCTCGAGCATGTCGCAGGACCCGAACATGTCATCCACCTCGTCGCACTGGCTGGCATGCAGGTTGCCAAAGTTAATGCGCCTAAGCGAACTGGCACTATAAAAGAGGGAGTGCATGTCAGTTACGCTCTGGGCCGTGAAGCCATTAGGGAACACGATTCCCTCGACGTTCGTGGCCGAGTGGAACATCCCGCTGATATCGGTCGCCTGCTCACAGGTGAAGGTGGCGGGAAGCACAAGGTTGCCGGTAAGCCCCCTGCACCCATAGAAGAGGTCGCTCAACACCGATGCGTGCGAGAGATCAAGATGACCCAGGCACTCAGTGACGGCGGCGGTGCTCATGCTCGTGGCGCCCGCAAAGAGGTTGTGCGCATCCGCGCCCTCACACACCTGATAGCTGCCGTTCTTGAACGGGTTCATATTGAGCGAGCTGCAGCCGCTGAACATGTTGTTGATCTTCGTGGCAGCCGAAAGATCAAGACTATCCGGTAGCTCCACTTCCGTCAGTGCCTGGCACGAGTCGAACATGCTCGCGAACGACTGAACATTTGCGGTGCTCACAGAGGCAGGCAGAGAGACCGACCCAAGCGAGCTGCAGCCGCTGAACATCCTCTCCATGCTCGTCGCGCGCTCCGTGCTGAAGGTGCTGGGGAACGCCACGCTATTCAGGGTGTTGCAGCCCGCGAACATCTCCTCGAAGGTCTCCACCTTGGCGCAGGTAAACGTCCCAGGGAGGGCAACGGTCTGCAAACTGTTGCAGAACCCAAACATCCTATAGGCGCTGCGCAGGTTCGTTGAGGCAAAGCCCTCACCCACGGAGATCGCGGTGACGCCCGTACTGCCATAGAACATCTGCTCCATGGTCTCCACATCACCCGTATTCCACGAGCTCAGGTCAAGTGTGAGCCTCACCCCAGCACCAGTTGCCATGGACATGAAGGTGGAGCTCATGTTCCTTACATGCGAGGTGTCGATGTTGCCAAGGCCCTCGACAGACGCGATGCTCGCACCGCCGTCAAACCAGTTGCTCATGCTGAACGGAACCATCTTCTGCCCGCTGGCACCAGCAAACACCCGAACGGTCTTGCACTTGTTAAGACCCAGGGCCGCAGACTTCCATGGAACGTCCTTGGCACCCTGCGCGTTGCTTGGCACAGGCCATGCATCGGTCGCCGGTGCGTAGTCTGACGATCCAGTCGCCTTGAACAGCGGGATGCCTCCCGGCGAGTACACAAACGCGAGCGTGCCTGCCGCAACATCTTGTGCCGGGGTGCAGCCGTTGCCCACTGCCTCAAGCGAGCCAGCGCCGCTCGCATATGCCGCGTACCAGCCCTCCGTGCCCGTGCTGCACGTCTGCCAGGTGCCGGCCATCGTTAAACCGTCCCAAGCGCGCACGAGGTCCGCAGTGGTAAAGGATCCGGTGACTGGCGATCCCGAGGCACTTGTCGTCTGCTGCCACACAAGCCTGTCGGGCACAGGAACCGTCATGTCGGAGGCAAGGTCAAAGCTGAAGCGCAGCCCGAGCTTGAGCTGTGCAAGCGAGGGGGTCTCCGCGAGGAACCCGGTGCTCACCGTGCACTGCGAGGCCTGCATGTTGCCCAGGCCCAAAGACGTGAGCTCCGAGCACCCCTTGAACGTGCCGTTAATCGTCACGAGGCTCTGCCCCTCAAAGACGTCGGTGAAGTCCAGCGACGTGAGGCTCGTGCAGTTGTCAAAGGTCAGCTCCAGCGATTGGAGGCCAGACGAGTCAAGGTTCCCAAGCCCCTCGACGCTCTCGAGCGAGTAGGCCTCATAGAACCACGACCGCATGCACACAGGGTTGAACTTGCGCCCACCCTCCAGCGGCTCCCCAATGACCACACGCTGGAGGCCGCCTGCCTTACAGACGTCATGCCATGGAACCGATGGGGCGCTTGTCGACCACAGCGGGACCGCGTAGCGCCCGACATCCGCCGTGCTCTCGGGAATCGTCCCGTCAGCTGTGGGCTTGAAGGTCAGGGTGTTCACGCCGTCAATGGTGGCGTACTCCGCATACCAGCCGTCCAAACTTGTCTCAGTCACAACCCTCCAGGTGCCGGCCATACGCGAACCATCCCACTCTGCCTTGAGACGATCAGTCGTATAGAGAATCGGCCGCTGACCGGTCTGGTCCCAGACCTTCGGCTCGCCCTCGTGCGGACCTCCCGCGTAGTACCAGATCGAGGTCTGGAGCGGCATCGTGCGGCCGTCCGCCATCTCAAATGAAAAGCCTTCGCCCAGCACGATCTCGCTGAGCCCGCCGACGCGCGACTGCAGGTTAAACATGCCGCTCGCGTTCGTGCAGTTGGGGGCGTTGAAGTTGCCAAAGTTGATCTTCGTCAGGTAGAGCTGGCGATTGAGGAGGTTCTGCATCTCCTCCGCGTGGGTGAAGTCAATGCCGGACAGGTCCAGCTCCTCCACACGCGTCGCGGGGTCGTTGATCGTGCGGTGGGACGCCTTCTGCTGCGAATCGAGCATGTTCGAGAAGTTCGTGACGTTGGACGTGTTGAGGGCATGGAAGTCCAGGTGGTTCATGACACCGCCCTGCCCAAAGTAGAACATCTCGCTCATGCTGGTGACGGAGTCGCCAAGGTGCTGGGGCCACGAGAGCGACATGAGCGAGTAGGTGGCACGGAACATGTGATGGACCTGCTCGACCTTGGAGGCGTCCCACGCAGACAGGTCAAGCGCCTTGAGCTCGGAGTTGTTGCCAAAGAGATAGAGCATGTTGGTGACATTGGACGTGTCGATGTTCTCCAAGCCCGTGATGGTGAGCACCGCGCTGTACTGAGAGGTGCTCCCGTTGCCAAACCACGCCATCATTTCCACAGGCGCAAGGTGGCCGCGCACGGAATCGTCCACCACGACGCTCGTCACGTACTTGTAGCCGGCAACCCTGTCGTCTTGGGAATAGAAGTGGTTGCTCCACGGGTGGTCGGACTCATCCACCACCGGGTAGACCTTGTCGCTGGCAGTGGCCACGACCGGCCTCCCCTCAGGCGAGCGGACAAAGGTCAGCTGACGGGCTGGCAGCCGCCGCGCAAGGCCGCCCAGACGCACGTCCTGCTCGGTAAAGGTGTAGACCGCATAGACGTCGTCAAACGACTCGTCCGTGCTCTGAACCTCGAGCTCGTGCGCGAGCGTCGGGGCACCCTGGAGTGTTGGGGGCAGGTAGGACGGAAGGTCTAAGCCTCCCAGCCGCTCCTCACCCGCGATTGCCACCTGCGGGCGTGTCCCACATGCGACCATCGCCACAAGGGCGATAAGAGCCAACGCGAGCACCCTGCTCGCCACGTGCGTAGACCGACCACGATCCGTATTCATGCCCGTCTCCCCTCAACATGCAAACAAAGCCATGGTAGGAAAGAGAGGCAAAGTCATGCGCACAAGTCGGGCAAGGGTAACAAATTCGCCTGCAAGCGGCATGCTCTTGTCGGCCGTGCGGCCCATAAACGTGGGGCGCAGGCCAAACAGCCCGCGCCCCGTCAGAACACCTATAAAATGCTGGCTACAGCGTGCCGCCCTGCATCTCGCACCACGGCCCACGGTCGTCCGAGGTGAGGATGAGCGGGCCATCGTCGGTGATGGCGACGGTGTTCTCGTAATGGGCAGCAGGAGAGCCGTCGCGCGTGACGACGGTCCAGCCGTTGGAGAGCACCTTGTTTGCCTGGTTGCCCAGGGTGATCATGGGCTCGATGGCAATGACCATGCCCGCCTGCAGCTTGACGCCACGACCACGCTTGCCGTAGTTGGGGACGTTGGGGTCCTCGTGCATCACGCGGCCAACGCCATGGCCCACGTAATCGCGCACGACGCCAAAGCCATGCTTTTCCGCAAGCTCCTGCACGGCGGCACCGATGTCGCCCAGGTGGTTGCCGGGGATGGCCTGTGCGATGCCAGCCTTGAGGCAGTCACGGGTGACCTCGCACAGGGTCTTCCACTCGCGCGAGGGCTCGCCCACGTAGAAGGTCCAGGCGTTGTCGCCCACCCAGCCATTGAGGGTGGCACCGGTGTCGATAGAGATGATGTCGCCCTCCTCCAGCACCACGTCGGGGCTGGGAATGCCGTGGACAATCTGCTCGTTGACACTCGCGCAGACAGAGCCGGGGAACCCGCCATAGCCCTTGAAGGTGGGGGTGGCACCGTGCATGCGAATGAGGCTCTCGGCAATGCCGTCGATCTCGGCCGTGGTCACACCAGGCTTGACGGCAGCACCGCAGCGACGCAGCGCCATCTTGGAAAGGGCGCCGGCAGCCTGCATCTCGCGGATGTCGGATTCGCTCTTGATGTTGATCATAGTCCGAACAGCGCCTTCACGTCAGCGTAGACGTCGTCCACGGGGCGGTCACCGTCGACCTTCTTAAGCAGGCCGCGCGCATCGTAGTAGTCGACGAGGGGCGCGGTGTTCTCCTGGTAGACGTTCAGACGGTTCTGGATCGTCTCGGGCTTGTCGTCGTCGCGCTGGTACATCTCGCCCGAGCAGCGCGGGCAGGTCTCGTCCGCAGCCGTGCCGGTGTAGCCACACTCACGACAGGTGCGACGCGAGGACAGACGGTTGACGATGACCTCGGAGGCCACGTCCACGAGCAGGGCGGCGTCAAGCGCCACGTTCTTGTCGGCAAGAGCGCTGTCAAGGACCTCGGCCTGCTTGGTGTTGCGGGGGAAGCCGTCGAGGATGAAACCGTGGTTCTTGCAGTCATCCTGCTCCAGACGCTCCAGGACGAGGTCGACCACGAGGCTGTCGGGCACGAGCTTGCCCGCGTCCATGTAGCCCTTTGCGGCAACGCCAAGCTCGGACTGGGCCTTCACGGCAGCGCGCAGAAGGTCGCCGGTGGAGATGTGAGCGAGCTGGTAGTCGGCCACAAGCTTCTGGGCCTGCGTGCCCTTGCCGGCTCCGGGAGCTCCCAACAGAACGATGTTCATCTATGGTCCTCCTTTGGGACGTAAATTAGTCGTACCCGCTTACTATACCGCCAAACGGCACCGCCCGCCTGCACAACAGACGTTGCGACAGGCGGGCGGAATGCGTTGCTGTGCACGGGGCCTTACTTGAACAGGCCCTCGTAGTTGTGCATCTTGAGCTGGGACTCCAGCTGCGAGATCGTGTCCATGGCAACGCCGACCATGATCAGGATGGACGTGCCGCCAAACGCCTGCACCACATTGTTGCTGGTGAAGGAGAAGATGATCGACGGGATGACGGCCAGGGCAGCCATGAAGATGGCGCCGGGCAGGGTAACGTGGTCGACCACGCTCTTGATGTAGGCGGCCGTGGCGGAGCCAGGGCGCACACCAGGGATGAAGCCGCCCTGCTTGCGCAGGTTGTCGGCGGTCTCCTCGGGGTTGAACACCATAGAGGTGTAGAAGTACGCAAAGAACACGATGAGCAGGACCGAGAGCACCCAGTTGACCCAGCCGGAGCTGACAGCGTTGGCCACCGTCTGGACCCACTGCACGTCGGGGAAGAAAACGGCGATCTGAGCCGGGAAGTACAGCAGGGCGCTGGCAAAGATGATGGGCACGACGCCCGCGGTGTTGACCTTGATGGGCAGGTACGAGGTCTGACCACCCATCATCTTGCGACCCACGACGCGCTTGGCGTACTGCACCGGGATGCGGCGCTGGCCGCGCTCGATGTAGACGATGACCGGCACGATGGCAACCACGACGAGGGTCGTGATGATGTTGATCAGGACGCCGTACTCGCTGGCGGCCGTGGACTGCGCAAAGGCAGTGGGCAGGCCGGACATGATGTTGGCAAAGATGATCAGCGACATGCCATTGCCGATGCCGCGCTGGGTGATGATCTCGCCGAGCCACATGATGATGATGGCGCCGGCGATCATCGTGACCGCCATGATGACGTTCACGAGGCCCTCGGGGATGCCCATGTTGGAGAAGTCGATGCCAAAGCTCCTAAAGAGGAACAGGTAGGCAACGGCGTTCAGGGTCGCCAGGGCGATCGTCAGGTAGCGGGTATACTGCGTGATCTTGCGCTGGCCGCTCTCGCCCTCCTTGGCCATCTCGCCCAGGGAGGGGATGACGGCCTGCATCATCTGCATCACGATCTGGGAGGTGATGTAGGGCATGATGCCAAGGCAGAAGACGGACATGCGCGAGAGCGCGCCGCCACTAAAGAGGTTAATGACGGCAAGCGCGCTCGAACCATCGGCGTTGGCGGAGTAGGCCTCCATCATCGCCTTGATGGGCACACCGGGAACCGGGAGGTAGGCACCCAGGCGGTACAGCACCAGAAGCGCTGCCGTCAGGATGATCTTACCCCTCAGCTCACGGATGCGGAATGCGTTGACAATCCCATTTAGCACGGGAGCTCGACCTTTCCTCCGGCCGCCTCGATCTTGGACTTGGCAGAGGCGGAAACCTTGTCCACGCGAACGGTGAGCTTCTTGGAGATCTCACCATCGCCCAGGACCTTAACGAGCGTAGAGGCCTTCTTGATGACGCCCTTCTCCACGAGGGACTCGTTGTCGACGACATCGCCGTCGGCAAAGATGGCGTCCAGGCGAGCGACGTTGACCGGCGCGTACTCCACACGGTTGTGGTTGGTGAAGCCGGGGAGCTTGGGCAGGCGCATGGCCAGCGGCTGCTGGCCGCCCTCGAAGCCCTTGCCCTTGCCGCCACCGGAGCGGGAGAGCTGGCCCTTGGTGCCGCGACCGGCGGTGGTGCCGTGACCGGAGCTGTTACCACGGCCAACGCGCTTGCGATTCTTGTGTGCGCCCTCGGCGGGGCGAAGATCGTTGAGCTGCATGATGAGTGACTCCTAGTTCTCTTCCACTTCGACGAGGTGCTTGATCTTGAAGATCATGCCGCGGATGCTCTCGTTGTCGGGCTGCTCCACGACGTCATTGATCTTGCGGAGACCAAGGGCACGCGCAGTGGCGGTCTGGTCAGACTTGACGGAAGCGACGGCGCTGCGAACCAGCTTGATCTTGAGGGTCTTAGCCATCGTTAGTTCTCCTTCCCGACGAACATCTCGCGCACGGTGATGCCGCGGCGCTCGGCGGTCTCGGCGGGGCTGGAGAGCTCCTTGAGGCCCTCGGCGGCCGCCTTGATGATGTTGAGAGCGTTGTCGGTGCCCAGGGACTTGGACAGGACGTTCTTGATGCCGGCCAGCTCGAAGAGCGGACGGACGGGGCCGCCGGCGATGACGCCGGTACCCTCGACGGCAGGCTTGATCAGGACCGAGCCAGCGCCATAGCGACCCAGCACCTCGTGCGGAATGGTGCCGCCCTCGGTGATGGGAACCTTGAACATGTTCTTCTTGGCGTCCTCGACGGCCTTGCTGATGGCCAGAGGCACCTCAGCGGACTTGCCGAGGCCAACGCCAACGTTGCCCTTGCCGTCGCCCACGACAACGAGAGCGAGAAGGGACATGCGGCGACCGCCCTTGACGGTCTTGGAAACACGGTGAATGAAGACGACGCGCTCCTGAAGGTCGGAGTCCTCCTGGCGCCTGCGATCACGAGCCATGTGCTAATCCTCCTAGAACTTCAGGCCCGCGTTGCGGGCACCATCTGCGAGAGCCTTGACGCGGCCGTGGTAGATGCGGCCGTTGCGGTCGAACGTGACCTCGGTCACGCCAGCCTCGACGGCACGCTTGCCCACGAGCTCGCCCACGAAGGTCGCGGCCTCCTTGTTGGAGCCGACCTTGCCGGCACCCTTGAACTCCTTGTCGAGCGTGGAGGCCGAGACGATGGTCTTGCCATCGAGGTCATCGATGACCTGGGCATAGATGTTGGCGTTGGTACGGGTGACCATGAGGCGGGGACGCTCGGCCGTGCCAAAGATCTTGGAACGGACGCGGCGCTGGCGGCGCTTGAGACCCGCCCTCTTTGCCTTCTGCTTGTTCATTCTCTCTCCTTTATCGCGCCGTCACCTGACGGGGTGACGGTCTTTGCCTTGAGGCCCTAGTTACTTGGCAGCCTTGCCGAGCTTACGACGGACGTGCTCGCCCTCGTAGCGGATGCCCTTGCCCTTGTACGGCTCGGGCGGACGCTTGGCGCGGATCTCGGCGGCAACCTGGCCGACCTGCTCCTTGGAGATGCCCTTGATAGTGATGTGCGTGTTGTCGGGCACCTCAAAGGTGATGTTCTCGGGAGCGGGGTACGGCACGGGGTGCGAGTAGCCAAGGGACAGCTCGAGGTTCTTGCCCTTGAGGGCGGCACGGTAGCCGACGCCCACGAGCTCGAGCTTCTTCTCAAAACCCTCGGAGACGCCGAGCACCATGTTGTTGACCAGGGTGCGGGAGAGGCCGTGCTGAGCGTTGGCCTCGGTGGTCTCCTCGACGGTCGAGACGATGGCCTCCTCGCCCTCGACGGCGACCTCGACCAGGTCGGAGAGGGTGCGGGAGAGCTCGCCCTTGGGGCCCTTGACGGAAACGGTGTTCTCGTTGACTGTCACGGTGACTCCGGAAGGAATCTGGACAGGCTTCTTGCCAATACGGGACATGTGTTTGTCTCCTTTCCTGTTCCTACCGGCGCTTACCAGACGTAGGCGATGATCTCGCCGCCGACGCCAGCCTTGCGGGCGTCGCGGTCGCACATCATGCCGCGAGACGTGGAGATGACGGCCGTGCCCAGGCCACCAAGGACGCGGGGCAGGTCGGCGGCAGCCGAGTACCTGCGCAGGCCGGGCTTGGAGATGCGCTTGATGCCACGGATGACGCGGGAGCGCTTGGGGCCGTACTTAAGGGTGATGGTGAGGGTCTTCTGGGGCTTGGTGTCCTCGACGGTGTAGCCCTCGATGTAGCCCTCCTCGCAGATGACGCGGGCGACCTCAACGAGAACCTTGGTGGAGGGCATGGAGACCATGTCCTTGCCAGCAGAGTTCGCGTTGCGAATGCGCGTGAGCATATCTGCAATCGGATCGGTAACGTTCATTGGTTTCTCCTTAGTTCTGGATGAAATCCCCGCTTGGGTTCGAGCATGCCCGTGACATGTTCGCCTTAAGCGGATTGCTTGCCCTAGGTCCTGTCCTTACCAGCTGGACTTGCGGACGCCGGGAAGCTCGCCCTTGCTCGCGAGCTCACGGAAGCACACACGGCACAGGCCGAACTTGCGGTACACGGAGTGGGGACGCCCACAGCGCTGGCAGCGGTTCTGCTTGCGGGTAGAGTACTTCGGCTCTCGCGATGCCTTGACGATCATCGATGTCTTAGCCACGAATCCTCCTTCTAACAGCCCGTCGGTCGACGGGCGAGTTACCTAGTTACTCGGCCTTGAACGGGAAGTGGAAGGCCTTGAGCAGGGCACGGCCCTCCTCGTCGGTGTTTGCAGTGGTGACGATGGTGATGTCCATGCCACGGGTGTGATCGATGCTGTCGAAGTCGATCTCGGGGAAGATGAGCTGCTCGGTGACGCCCATGGAGAAGTTGCCACGGCCGTCAAAGCTCTTGGGGGAGATGCCGCGGAAGTCGCGGATGCGGGGGATGGCCGTCGCGATCAGACGGTCCAGGAACTCCCACATGCGGTCGCCGCGCAGGGTGACCTTGGCGCCGATGGGCATACCGGCACGCAGGTGGAAGGTAGCGATGGACTTGCGGGCGCGGGTCACCATGGGCTGCTGGCCGGTGATGGCACGCAGGTCAGCGACGGCACCGTCGATGGCCTTGGCGTCCGTGGCGGCCTCGCCGACGCCCATGTTCACGACGATCTTCTCGATCTTGGGGATCATGTTGACGTTGGCGTAGCCAAACTCCTTCTGGAGCTCGTCACGAACGGTCGCGACGTACGCCTCCTTGAGGCGCGGCACGTACTTGGTGTTCTCTGCCATTTCTTTCTCCTAACGCATGGGGTTTTAAGCGCGGGGTCTGTCCTCGCGCCTCCTGGGGCTGGCGACCCCGGGAGCCTGTTTGCGCCTATGGGCATAGTTGTCCTACCCACAGACACGATGTACTAGTTTAGGCATTTGTCAGCAAAAGGGCGTGAGAATCCTCGAGTTATGGAGAACTCCACAAGGTCAGCCACACTGCGCTATGCCGACAAGAGCCTGGGGTGCGCGGCTCTTGTCGCCCAAGGCGCGAGCACCAGATGGCAAAAACGACACGCCAGCCTGGTGAAGCCCCGAGGCAGCGGTGCGTCGATCACGCCTCTAAAAAGGGAGGCGACCGGACATGGCCGCCCCCCCTTGGAGCCGTGCATATATCACGCCTGCTACCAGCCGTACCAGGCAATGCCCTCGTCGCGCCATCCAAGGCGAAGCAGAGTGTCACGCTCGTTCGTGCTCGTCGTGTAGTTGTGATTGTTTGCAAACGCGTTCGGGTTGTACTGGCGATACAAGGGCTTGGATCCACCTGAGTACCAACCTACACCCTCGTCCTTCCACCCGGCCATGAATAGGTTGTGGCGCTCTTCCCAGCTTGTCGTGTAATGATGCTCGCCACCATATCTGTTGTACATGCGATAG
>CAJOGH010000010.1 GCA_905233865.1 uncultured Atopobiaceae bacterium | reverse complement strand
CAAGCCCGCACCCGAGCTCTAGGACCTAGGAGGACCCATGCGCGTCGAGCCCATTTCCTGCTGGAGGCCCACGGCCAAGGCGGCCGCGACCTTTGCCACCCCGCCCTACGACGTGTTCGACCGCGACGAGGCGCGCGCCTATGTGGAGGCGCATCCCGGCTCGTTCCTGGAGATCGACCGCCCCGAGACCCTGGTCGACAAGAGCGCGGACATGTACGCCGCTTCCACCTACCAGGCCGGCCGCGGGCGCCTTGATCAGCGCCGCTCCGACGGCACCCTGGAGCATGCCGACCCCGCCCTCTACCTCTGGCGCCAGGAGCGCGACGGCCACGCCCAGACGGGCGTGGTCTGCGCCGTGCGCGTGGAGGACTACGACTCCGGCGTCATCGCGCGCCACGAGAACACGAGACGGGAGAAGGAAGAGGACCGCGTGCGCCACATCCGAACCCTCGAGGCGCAGACCGGCCCCATCTTCCTGTGCCACCGCGACTCCGACGCGGTCTCCGCGCTCGTGGCCGAAGGCTGCACGGGTGAGCCGCTGTGGGACTTTGAGGACGCCTACGGCGTGCGCAACACCGTCTGGGAGGCAAGCGCCGAGCTCACCGAGCGGCTACGCGGCGCCTTCGAGACCGTGCCGGGCGCCTACATCGCCGACGGCCACCACCGTGCTGCGAGCGCGGCGCGTGTGTGCCACGAGATGCTCGCTGCCGGACGAGACGGTGCGTGCGAGAGCTTCCTGGCCGTGCTCTTTGCCGCGGACCAGCTTGAGATTCTCCCCTACAACCGCGTGGTCCACGACCGTTGCGGCATGAGCGCGCCCGACCTCGTGCGCGCCATCTCCGCCGCAGGCTTTGACGTGGCGCCCTCGGCCCGCCCGGTAAGCCCTTCGAGCCGCCACCACGTTGGTGTCTATGCCGACGGTGGCTGGTGGGAGGCCACGGCACACGACTCAATCGTGCCTGAGGATGCGGTGGGCAGCCTGGACGCGTCCATCTTGCAGACGCGCGTGCTCGATGCCGTGCTGGGCATCACCGACCCCACCGCCGACGAGCGCATCGAGTTCGTGGGTGGCGTGCGCGGTCTGGAGGAGCTCGAGCGCCGCGCGGGCACGGAGGGCGTCGCGTTCTCGCTCTTTGCCACGGGCACCGACGAGCTCATGGCCGTGAGCGACGCGGGCCTGCTCATGCCGCCCAAGTCGACCTGGTTTGAGCCCAAGCTACTGAGCGGCCTGTTTGTGCGCGACCTCGCCTAGCTCTTATCCGCTTCGGCTATCTCCTTGGCGCTGTCCACGACGCCCTTGGCCGCGTCAACGGCGCGGCCGGCCTTGTCGTCCACGCCCTCGGACCCGTAGCTCCAGTAGCGCACGACGACCTTGGCGCTCGGCTTGAACCACGAGCTGGATGACCATGACGTGTCCCCGTCGATCGAGATCTCATCGACCTCGTTCTCGTGGTGCATCACGCCGTTGATGAGCCGGCCGTTGCCCTCGCTCTTGACGTTGGTAAAGCCCGCACTCTTGAGCTTCGTGACGGCGTCATCCTTGTTCGCATCGCTCTTGATGTACGGCGGCTGGACCTCGCCCGCGTGTGCCGCAGTCTCAGCCGCCGACGCCGCCTCGCGCTCGCTCGCGGCGCGCGACGAGCACATGGACAGGCCGCAAAGGACCCCCAGACCAAGAACGACGACCACGATCATGCCGATAAGAGCACACCCCACCGGCGACTTGCCAAAGGGCCTCTTTGCGATGCGCTCGCGGACATCGCGCTCCTTCTGCTCCTTGTACGCGTCATCAACCTTGCGAACCGTGCCAGCCACGTCATCCTCCCTAGAACCCAAAGATGTCAGACTTCAAGGAGTCGAACTCCTCCTGCGTGAGTGCGCCTGCGTCAAGGAGCTCCTTGTACTCCTTGAGCAGGGCGATCTGCTCGGTGCGCGAGATCTTCTCGGCCGGCGCGGCGGCAGGCTCTGTCGCAGGCGCAGGCTCGGACGCGGCGTCCGGCCTGGGATCGGGCGCGGGCGCGGGCTCAGGCTCGGGCGCAGGTGCCGCAGCAGCCGCGGCGGCCTGACGCGCGACGTCGACCCCCAGCATCATGCCGCCCGCGTCACCCAGGCCATGGGCCTCCACACCGCTCGCTATCTTCTGGCGGGCGGCGACGTCGGCCGCCTGCGGTGTGACCTCCTCGTAGGCGCTCACGCTCACGCGCGCCTGGTTGAACTTGTCTATGGTGGCGCGCGACTCCTCCGTCAGACGAATGGCCTCGATGCCCACACTCATGAGCTGCAGGCCCAAGCGCTCGGGCCAGGTGCCTGCGTTCTGCGTGTCGTCGCGGATGGCCTGCGCCATGCGCGTGGCGTTGGCGGGCAGGTCAGCCACGCGCACCTTGCTAGACAACTCGCCGATAGCGACCATGTAGGACTGCAGAAACTCGGCGACCAGCTGCGAGCGGGCGTCGGGGTCGGCAAAGCTGTAGTAGGAAGTGTTCGCGGGCAAGAAGTTGCGCACGAACAAGGTGGGGTCGGTCACCTTGACCGAGAACACGCCATGCGACACGAGCTCAAGGTCCGCCTTGTAGTACTGGTCGTTAAAGAGCTGCGGGCCCTTGGTGCCAAACTTGACACCACGAATCTCGCGCAGGTTCACGAAAGCGATGCGCTTTTGCGCCGCCAGCATGCCACCATAGCCAAAGCGGTCCTTGACCTGATCAAAGATCGTATCGACCGAGCCGCCGTCAAAGACGGTGTCCTCGCCGCCCTGGTACTCGTACTCGCCCGGCTCGGTGATGACGTTCTCTATCTCTCCCTGGCCAAAGATGAAGGCCGCGGTGTTCTCGGGCACGTAGATGCGCGAGCCGTTGGTGATGATGCCCTCGGAGCCACGGTAGTTGGAACCGCGACCACGGTTGGTGGACTCTTGCACGCCAGGCCGGACGATCTCAAGCTCGTCAAAGGCCTCAACGGTAAAGAAGTCCTTCCACAGGTCGCCGAAGGTCCCGCCGACCGCTCCCCCAAATGCCTGCAAGATTCCCATGTCGGCCTCCCTCTAGAGCGTCTGTTCGAAGTCGCAGTAGGGACACCTCACGCGCTCGCGCCTATGACCAGACAGCGCGGCGCCGCACATCTTGCACTCGGTGTTGACGCTCACGGCCTCGTCCTTGGCCCTCTCTGCCTCCAGCTCGAGCCTGTGGCGCTCCTGGCGCTCTCGGATGCGCTCGTCGGCCTCAGCCCTCTTGCGCCTGATCTCCGCCTGCTCCTCGTCAAGCTTCCGCTGGCGCTCAGCCTCCGCCTCGTCGAGCTTCTTCTGGCGCTCAAGCTCGGCACACCTAATCTCAGCCGAGTCCTTGGACGTCTTTATCTCCTTGGCGGCGGTTGCTATCTGTCCCGCGCCACCGACGATTCGAGCTATGAGCCCTATGACCGAGATCACGGCCAAAATGCCAAACATCAGACCGGCATACCCCATGATTACCACCTTCCGTGTTCACGCAGGGGCCTCAGGACGACACGCGTATACGAAGCCTACGATGCCTATGACCTCGTGTCCTCAGCTCACAGCTGACACCCTTGTCCAGGTACCTATAATGTTTCTGATAGCATACACGCCTCATTCACCTCCGCGCTCGAGACGACGGTAAACGGCAGCCATATGTGGTCTCACTTATTCAATCAAGCAAAAAGTTTCCGATAGCATACACTTGTCTTTAGCTGGCAGCATACTCTTTGCGCATGAAGACATCCCAGACAAAAGACGACATAGCCCTGCGCATCAAGGAACTCAGGCGCGAGCAGGGCGTAACCCAGGTGCAGTTTGCCCAGATGTGCGGGCTCAACCGCAGCTACCTCGCAGACATCGAGAAGGGCAACCGCAACTTTGGCATCGACACGCTCGACCGCATCGTGCACGGGCTGGGTATGACCTTCGGGGAGTTCTTCGAAGACCTCTAACGTCACAGGCGTAGGCTCTTGTCCATCAGCTATCCTTAAGGGGTGTATCTGACTCTAAGGAGGGCCATGGACGAGCTGCGCGTCATCCAAGTAAAGGAGCACGTCTTTGCGAGCAACGCGCGCAACGCCGATGACGTGCGCGAACGCTGCCACAAGCAGGGGCTGCTGCTCATCAACCTGATGTCGTCGCCCGGCGCGGGCAAGACGACGCTGCTCGGCGCCACGATCGATGCCCTGCACGACGAGATCGCCTTTGGCATCATCGAGGCCGATGTGGACTCGGCCGTGGACGCGCACACCATCCGCGAGCACGGCGCACAGGCCGTGCAGGTGCACACAGGCGGCATGTGTCACCTGGACGCCGGCATGTGCGACCAGGGCCTGGCCGAGCTGGACTGCGACAGCCTCGACGTCGCGGTCATCGAGAACGTGGGCAACCTCATATGCCCCGCCGAGTTTGACACCGGCGCCTCGGCCAAGGTCATGATCCTGTCGACGCCCGAGGGACACGACAAGCCGCTCAAGTACCCGCTCATGTTCCAGGAGTCGGACGTCGTGCTGGTCTCCAAGATTGACGTGGCACCCTACTTTGACTTTGACATGGAGCAGTTCGAGCACAACGTGAGGCTCAGGAACAAGGACGTGCCCATCATCCCGGTGAGCGCCAAGACTGGCGAGGGCATGGACGTGTGGTACCAATGGCTGAGGGACAGGCTGAGCGCCTGGAGGAGCTAAGCCCGCACAAAAGGAGAGGACATGAAGGAAGTCGAGAAGAGACTGCAGGAGCCAGCGCCCACCGGGACGGCCGGCTTCGAAGGGCTGCGCGAGAGCATGCGCGGGGATATGTCTGACGAGGACATCGCCAAGCGCAACGCCATCCCCGAGACCAACCCCGTCGGCGAACCGCACCGCCAGATCAAAGAGGAGCGCTACGTCGAGAACGACGAGGCCGGCCACTGGCACCCCGAGACCCCGGACGCGCCTGGCCCCGCCTCAAAGCTGCCGCTCAAGCCCGGCGTGCAGCGTGAGGCCCAGAAGATCACCGACCGCCTGGGCGTCAAGGTGGGGCCTGACGACCCCGACTACTGGGGCCTTGCCTCCGTCATGACCGACGAGGAGGCCGCGCTCACCCAGCACATGAAGGTCCGCGTGCCCGAGACCCTCGAGGAGGTTGCCGAGGGCGCGGGCGTGAGCGCCGAGCGCGCCCAGGAGCTGCTTGACTCCCTGTCCATCAAGGGCATCATCGAGTACAACTGGGAGGATCTGGACGGCTCCAACCCCGACCACGAGAAGCGCTACGTCCTGCCCATGTACGTCCCAGGCTGCGCCGAGTTCACCGTCATGAACGAGGAGCAAATCTCCGAGCACCCCGAGATCGGCACGATGTTCGAGCGGATGACCTACCTGCCGCTCACCAAGGTCACCAAGTTCGTGCCCAAGGGCGGCGCGGGCATTGGCATGCACGTCATCCCCGTCGAGCGCGCCATCAACCATGTGAACCACTCCGTGGACATCGAGCACATCAGCCACTGGCTCAAGAAGTACGACCGCTACGCGGCCGGAGCCTGCTCGTGCACCCTGGCCCAGCGCGCCCGCGGCGAGAACGGCGGCCGAGACGCGCAGGAGTGGTGCATCGGCGTCGGTGACATGGCCGACTACCTCTACGAGACCGGTCGCGGCCACTACATCACCTATGACCAGGTCATGGACACGCTGCGCCAGGCCGAGAAGAACGGCTACGTGCACCAGATCACCAACATCGACGGCGAGGACAAGATCTTTGCCATCTGCAACTGCGACGTCAAGGTCTGCTACGCCCTGCGCACCTCGCAGCTGTTCAACACGCCCAACATGAGCCGCAGCGCCTACGTGGCACACGTGGATGCCGAGAAGTGCGTCGCGTGCGCCGGCTGCGTCGAGGTCTGCCCCGCCGGCGCCGTCCAGCTAGGCCAGAAGATCCCCGGCAAGAACGGCCTGCCCGAATATCCCCGCCAGCCGCTTCCCGACGACCTCACCTGGAGCGAGGCCGACTGGGACTGGGACTACCGCGAAAACAACCGCATCGAGTGCCACGACACCGGCACCGCTCCGTGCAAGGTCGCCTGCCCGGCGCACATCTCGGTCCAGGGCTACCTCCGCCTTGCCGCACAGGGACGCTATCGGGACGCGTTGGCTCTTATCAAACAGGAGAACCCCTTCCCCGCCGTGTGCGGCCGCGTGTGCAACAAGCGCTGCGAGGCGGCGTGCACCCGTGGCACGGTCGACGACGCGGTGGCCATCGATGACGTCAAGCGCTTCATTGCCGAACAGGACATGAAGGCCGAGCACCGCTTTGTGCCCGAGCGCGTGGCACCGACGCTGCGCGGTGGCTTTCCTCAGAAGGTCGCCATCGTGGGCGCCGGCCCCGCGGGTCTCACCTGCGCCTTCTACCTTGCCAAGCTGGGCTACAACCCCACGGTGTTCGAGAAGAGCCCGCTGCCGGGCGGCATGCTCACCTACGGCATCCCCTCCTACAAGCTCCCGCGCGACATCATCCAGAGCGAGATTGACGTCATCCGCGAGATGGGCGTGGAGATCAAGTGCGGCGTCGAGATCGGACGCGACATGAGCCTCGCCGAGCTTCGCGAGCAGGGCTACCGCGCCTTCTTCCTGGGCATCGGCTGCTCCGCCGGCCGCCTTGCCGGCGTCGAGGGCGAGAAGGGCGAGGGCGTCGAGACCGCCGTGGACTTCCTGCGCGCGGCCGCCGACGACCCCAATAAGACGGTCGAGGGCACGACGGTCGTCGTGGGCGGCGGCAACGTGGCCATCGACGCGGCGCGCGTGAGCGTGCGCTGCGGCTCGACCGACGTCTCCATGTACTGCCTCGAGCAGCTCGACGAGATGCCGGCGCTCCCGCACGAGATCGAGGAGGCCCGCGAGGACGGCATCGCCATCAACAACGGCTGGGGCCCCGCGCGTGTGGAGCGTGACGCCGACGGCCGCGTGACCGGCGTCACCTTCAAGCGCTGCACCCGCGTCTTTGACGACGACCACCGCTTCTCCCCCGTCTATGACGAGTCCGACACCGTCACCGTCCCCTGCGACCGCGTGGTCATGGCCATCGGCCAGGCCATCGAGTGGGGCAACATGCTGGACGGCGAGGCCGTGGAGACGCGCCCCAACGGTGGTGCCCTGGCGGACGCCAAGACCTACCAGACCGCCCAGGCGGACGTCTTCGTGGGCGGCGACGTCTACACCGGCCCGCGCTTTGTCATTGACGCCGTGGCGGCCGGTCACGAGGCGGCCATCTCCATCCACCGCTACTGCCAGACCGGCTCTTCGCTCACGGTTGGCCGCAACCAGCGCCACTACGTCGAGCTGGACAAGAGCGACATCATGATCAACCCGACGCAGATCAGCCACGACCCGCGCCAGGCCGCGGGTACAGACGAGGTCGCGGGCGCGCCCAAGCTCCACGACTGGACCGACCGCACGCGCACGCTCACGGAGGAGCAGATCCGCACCGAGACTGCCCGCTGCCTCAAGTGCGGCGCCTCCATCGTGGACCCCAACTCCTGCATCGGCTGCGGCCTGTGCACCACGCGCTGCGAGTTCGACGCCATCCACCTGTTCCGCGACAACCCCGACTGCTCCAGGATGATCCCGAGCGAGCAGAAGATCGGCGCCATTGCCAAGAACGCGGGCGCGCGCGGCATCCGCATCCTCAAGAACAAGATCACCAAGACGCACACCAAGTAGCGCAGACCTGGGGCCCGGCAGCCGTCGCTGTCGGGCCCCTTTGTGTAAGGAGGGGACATGCACGAGCTGGGAGTCGTCTTTGCGATGATCGACACCCTCGATGACGTGAGGAAGGACAACGACCTCACGCGCATCGAACGCGTGACGCTCGACCTGGGCGAGGTCTCAGGCGTCATCCCCGAGTACCTCCAGGACTGCTGGAAGTGGGCCGCGTCCAAGCGCGATTGGCTTGCCGGCGCCACGCTGGACGTCCAGCAGATCGATGCGGTGACCGTGTGCAACGACTGCGGCCGCACCTACGGCACCGTAAAGCACGGGCGCACGTGCCCCCACTGCGGCAGCGAGCACACCGAACTGCTCCGCGGCACCGAGTTTGAGATCCGCGACGTCACCGCAATGTAGCCCGCGCGTGTGTATTCCCCCGTAGGTTTCACACATCATTCAGCTTCGCGTGTATTCCCCCGTAGGTTTCACACATCGTTCAGGCAGAGGCTCTTGTCGATAAGAGCAAAAAGGGGCCAGGCGGCTGCCTGACCCCTTAGGTCCAAACTATGAGCGAGAGACTAGACGCCGTACCAGGCGATGCCCTCGTCCTTCCAGCCAATCTTGATCAGCTGCGTGTGCTCGAAGTAGTCGCGCGTGTAGTTGTGGTTGCACGACCACTGGTTGGGGTTGTACTCGCGATACAGAGGCACGGCCTGGCGCTCGGAGCTCACCCAGCCCACGCCCTCGTAGGTCCAACCGGCAGCGATGAGGTAGTCGCGCTCGGTCATCGACAGGGTGTAGTGGTGCTCGCCCGCGATGGAGTTGTACAGGCGGTAGACGCTCTGGCCCGTGGCCGGGGCAATCCAGCCCACGCCCTCGTAGGTCCAACCAGCCGCGATGACGGCGTCACGCTCGCCAACGTTCTTGGTGTAGAAGTGCTCACCCGAGTTGGGGTTGTACAGGCGGTACATCGTGATGCCCTTGTTCATGCGGGTCACGAATCCGGAGTCGTTCATGTAGTAGATGAAGCCCTTGGAGTCAAAGGCGGGCGAGTTCATGCAGTAGTTGGCATCCTTGCCGCTGACCGGGTCGTACAGGATGTACGCCGTGCGGTCGCCCAGCTTGAGGCCGTACATGGTGCCACCCTTCTTGTAGCTCGTGTAGGAGGCATCAGGGCCGGCACCGTAGTTGGCCGTGAAGTACACGTAGGTCTCGCCACTGTGGACGCTGACGACCGGCGCGCTGTCGGCGGACACGGGGATGTACTCGACATTGCCGTTGGAGGCCGTGTAGCGGTTGACGGTGGAGACGACCTTGAGCTCGGCAAGGTCAATCACGGACAGCGAGGCGTTGGAGCCGTCGTTGCCGCAAACAAAGGCGTTGTTGCCAACGATGGTCGGTGCGGCCTTGCAGAAGCGATTGGCCTGCACGGTGCCGACCTGCGTAAGACCCATCTCCGGGTCGATCGTCAGCGAGTGCAGAACGCCGGCGCGGTCGACGACGATGGCGCCCTTGCTGCCGTAGGCAACGACGTCGGAGTTGATTTCGGTGCCACAGTCAAAGCCCGTGAGCTCCTCGCCCGTCTCCACGTCAAAGCGGTGCACGTAACCTGCCGTGTCGCCAATGAGCACGTTCCCGTCAACGACGGTCGCGCCGCCCCAGTAGAAGCCGGCCTTATCGAGACCCGTGGCCCACGCGACATCGCCCGTCTCCGAGTTAACGGCGTACACGCAGCCCGCATCGCCCTTGTACTCGGCGTCAAAGTGAACCGTCGCGCTGATGAGCAGCTTGGAGGCGGCGTCATAGTAGATGCTGTTCTCGGCATTGTGACCCTGTGCGCTCCATACGGAGTCACTGGTCTCGCCCTCGGGAACGGCGCTCGTCCACAGGGTTGAGAGGTCGTTAGCGCGGATGGCGGTCATGACGCCGTTGGGCAGCGGCACGTAGATGACGCCGTTGACGACCTCAGGGCGGCAGCCGAAGTCGATTGCGGGAATGTCGGCGGTCTTGGTCACCGCACCGTCGTCAAGACGCACCTGGACGATCTTGTTGGCGTACTTGGCGGGCGCCTCCTCGCTAAACGAGCTGCCCACGCAAAAATAGGCAAAGTTGCCATCGACGACCGTCTGACTCATCATGGCGCCCTTGCCAATCTCAGAGGTCCAGGCAACGGCCGAGCCGTCGGACGCGATGGGAAGCGGCGTGTCCGTCACGCGGTTCTGTGCAAGTGCAAGATGCGGCACAAGGCCTACGACCAGCGCAATCGCAAGTGCCAGGAAGGCAGCTGCGGCGCGCGAACCCGCCACGCGAGCGCGCGTAGCAACCATGTTCATACGACCACTCCCCTTTCGACAGCGGGGCCCTCCCCCGCGCACTGACTTCGTTCATCTTATCATCAAGTTGTATTGGGAACGCACGGTATCCGCAGATGGGCACACACGCCTTCCCAGCGGTCGTGGCCGACAAGAGCAGCACTGTCGCGAGGCCTTGGCCAACAGCAAGGGGGCTGTATCAAGAGCCCCTGAGTAGAACGGGTGGGTTCCGCGAGGGACCCACCCGTTCTCGTGCTCCGGGATGCCGCCTCACTGCCTCGCACATTGCCCGACTACCTAATCTACCTGCGGTTTTGCTGTCAAGCCAGATATAATGGGAGGAGAGCGAGAGGAGATGGGGATGCCGGAGCCCAGGTTCAAACCCTGCATGCAGGACCAGCCGATGCTGCTGCCGCCGGACATAGGCGACCTGGTGCCGGAGGGCTCGATGCCGCGCGTCGTGGACATGGTGGTGCGCTCCATCGACAGGTCGACGCTGACGGCCCTCTATCCCGGCGGCGGCGCGCCCGCCCACGACCCGCAGATGATGCTCAAGGTTGTGCTGCTCGCCTACGCCTCCGGGATCTACTCCAGCCGAGCGATCGCGCGGGCCACCCGCGAGAACGTCGGGTTCCTGTGGATATGCGGCATGCGGCCGCTCGACCACTGCACGGTCAACCGCTTCCGCACCGAGCGGGTGCGGCCCGTCTTCGAGGAGGTGTTCTCCGAGGTCATCCAGCTCCTCGCGGACATGGGCCTGGTGACGCTCGACACCTACTTCCTGGACGGCACCAAGATCGAGGCCAACGCCAACAGGTTCACGTTCGTGTGGGCGAAGTCGACCAGGAGGTACAAGGAGCAGCTCCGGGCCAGGGTGCGCGCCCACCTCGCGGCCATCGACGAGATGGACGACGGGGAGGAGGCGCTGGCCCCCGACGACCCGTCCGAGATCGACTCCGAGGCCATCGCCGAGGCCGCGCGCAGGATCAACGAGCGCATCGGCCGCAAGGGCGTGGGCAAGCGCCCGAAGGACGAGGAGGGCAGGGCCCTGAGGAGGGCCAGCCGCATGCTCGAGGGCGAGTGGGCCGAGCGCATGGCCCGCTACGAGGAGCAGGAGAGGACCCTCGCGGGCCGCGGCAGCTACTCCAAGACCGACCGCGACGCGACCTTCATGCGCACGAAGGAGGACTCCCTCACCAACCAGACCAAGCCCGGATACAACGTGCAGGCAGGCACCGAGGGCCAGTTCATACTCGACGTCACCTGCCACCAGAGGCCCGGCGACACCGCGTGCATGGTCCCCCACCTGGAGCACGCCGAGGGGACCATGGGCCACCTGCCCTCCGAGGTCGTCGCCGACGCCGGCTACGGCTCCGAGCAGAACTACGCGTGGCTGGAGGAGCGCGGGTGCGACGCCTACGTCAAGCACAACGAGCTCTTCCGCGAGTGCAGGAACTCCAGGTGGCGCGAGGACCCGATGAGGCCTGCCAACTGGGCATACGACGGGGAGGCCGACGCGTACGCGTGCCCGGAGGGGCACACGCTCTCGTTCCGGAGGGAGGAGGCGACCAAGACCGGCCTGGGCTACGAGTCAACCACCAGGGTGTACGTGGGCGAGGGCTGCCCGGCATGCCCCCTGCGCGGGAGGTGCTTCAGGTCGAAGGACCCGGAGGCGGTGCGCGTCCTGCGCGTGAACCCCACCCTCGACGCCTTCAAGAGGAGGGCATCGGAGATGCTGCACACCGAGCGCGGTTCGATGCTTCGCAGGCGCAGGTCCGTGGACGTCGAGACCATCTTCGGCGACATCAAGCGCAACTGGGGCTTCAGGCGGTTCCTCCTGCGCGGGCTCGAGAAGGTCGACCACGAGATGCGTATGGTCGCGATGGGCCACAACATCCGCAAGATGGCCTACGCGCTTGCGGTGTAGGGCTTGTTCCGCCCCTTGCGCACAAACGATGGCCCGCAGCCACAGCCGATTCTGTGATTGCGGGCCATCTGTTCAGGGGCTTTTGATACAGCCCCCATGATTAGATAGACCCCAAATAATCCCCGAATCCAACCACTTGCTTACGGAAATCGTTGTTCAGGAGGCAATCCACTCACGGGCTGCAGGGCAAAAGCGCGGGATTACGGATGCCTTTCCTCGTCTATTCGTGTTTTACCAGCCAAAGTCACGCAAGCAGAGGTCAACGTCCTCCTCAAAAGTGCCAAGTTCGATGCCCGCTTGGCGTGCCTTGCTC
>CAJOGH010000009.1:30005-31068 GCA_905233865.1 uncultured Atopobiaceae bacterium | reverse complement strand
ACCCGCCCCTGCGCCCGCGCACCAGGCGGCACCCGTGCCCACCCAGCGCCGCAACGTGGCGCTCGCCAACGCGCGTCAGGCACCAGCAGCTCCCGCACCGCGCGCTGCCTCCTGCCTCCTGGTCGACCGCCAGACCGGCAACACCTACCCCGCCAGCGCCCCGCGCTGCGTGATCGGGCGCGAGCGCAGCCAGAGCGGCATCGTGCTGCGCGACCCCAACGTCTCGCGCGCCCACGCCGAGCTCACCTATGACGGTGCCGCATGGACCATCACCGACCTCAACTCCACCAACGGCACGCTCGTGAACGACATGGACGTGGACTCCTGCGTCCTGCGCGACGGCGACCTCATTACCTTGGGCCTCGTGAACCTCGAGTTCAGGGAGATGTAGCATGATCGACCTCGTCCTCTTTGTGGGCCGCATACTTCTGGTAGTCATGCTCTACCTGTTTCTCTTTGCCGTCATGCGCACAGGCGTCGGCCTGGTGCGCGGACAGCGCAAGGACACGGCAATCTGGAGCGTCGACGTCGAGAAGGGCCCACGAGAGATACGTGGTCTCCACGTGGACATGCTTGGGCCGGTCCTCATTGGCCGCTCGCCCAACTCCGACATCGTAATCGCACAGCCCTTCGTGTCCTCCACCCACGCGCGCCTGTCCCTCCAGGGTCCCGCGCTCGTGCTCGAGGACCTCAACTCCACCAACGGTACGACCGTCAACGGCCGCGTCATCGACCAGCCCGTCACCCTCCGCGAGGGCGACGAGGTCCAGATCGGTGACGTCGTCATGCGTGTGGGACGCTCATGACGACCGACGCGGACATAACGATGCCCGCCCACGAGGGAGACGCGGATAAGCAGGCACAGTCGCCAGCTCACCTGCCCGTGACGTCTGCCGAGCCCGAGCAGCAGGCGCCGGCCCACCTGCCGGAAGAGCCTGCCGCCCTCGAGACGGACGCGCCCGCGCACCTGCCGACGACGAACCCCGACGACACCGTCGTCGTCTCTGCCGCCCACCTGCCGGAAGAGCCAGACAACCAGGAGGCGGGCGAGGAGCCCGCGCAC
>CAJOGH010000009.1:21603-29898 GCA_905233865.1 uncultured Atopobiaceae bacterium | reverse complement strand
GTCGCAGCCCATCCCCGAGGAGGCGGTCGCCGAGACCTCCGACCAGGGGCCTGCGAACGCGCCCGGCCGCGAGGGCGTCCCGGTGGAGGGACGTGTGGGAGCCGACGCCACCGCCGGCCAGTCCACGGCCCTCGCTTGGGGCGGTCGCTCCGACATCGGCCTGGTCCGCGGTCACAACGAGGACTCGTTCCTCATCAACGCGCCACTCTTCTGCGTCTGCGACGGCATGGGCGGCCACGCTGCTGGCGAGGTGGCAAGCACCATCGCGGTGCGCGCCATCGACTCGCACGCCCCCATATCTGCCGACGACACGCTTCTAGGTGCCGCCGTCGAGGCCGCGAACACGGCCGTCATGGAGGCGGCCGAGCGCGGCGAGGGCAAGCCTGGCATGGGCTGCACCGCCACGGCCTGCATCTTTGAGGGCACGCACATGGCTGTCGCGCACGTGGGCGACTCGCGCGCCTATCTCCTTCACGCGGGCACGCTGGTCCGCGTCACCCACGACCACTCATACGTCGAGGAGCTCGTGGACTCTGGCGAGATCACTGCCGACGAGGCCCGCGTTCACCCCTCGCGCTCCATCATCACCCGAGCGCTGGGCTCGGATCCCGACATGTATGCCGACCACTTCACGCTCGACGTCGAGGTAGGTGACCGCATCATCCTCTGCTCGGACGGTCTGTCTTCCATGATCACCGACGCCGAGATAGAGTCCGTTGCCGTGTCGTCCGCCACACCCCAGCAGGCGGCGGACAACCTCGTGGCCGAGGCGCTTGGCGCGGGCGGCCACGACAACGTCACGGTCCTCGTCATCGACATCGTCGACGACGGCCGCGAGGACGAGCACCGTGTCCTGGCCCGCCGGACGCTCATCAACTGGGCGCTCGTGGGCGTAGCCATCGTCGCGGTCATCGTGGCCCTCACGGCGGTCTTCGTGGGCAACTCCTACTACATCGGGGTGACCCGCGGAAACGTCGGCATCTACCGTGGCGTCAATGCCAACCTGCTGGGCTTTAACCTCTACAACCTCGTCGAGGAGACCTCAATAGACATCAACGAGCTGCCGCGCGCGACGCAAAAGAACCTCGAGCAGGGCATCTCCATGGCAGACTTCGAGACCGCCCAGCGCACCGTCGAGAGCTACCGCTCTCAGATCGCGGACGAGAAGAGCCGCGCGAGCGCAAGCGCCCAGGACGCCCAGTCGTCTGGCGCCAGCGCGTCTACCGCGCCCGCGAGCGCCGCGGCCCCTGCGACCACACGAGGGGCGGGTGTGTAGCATGGCGTCCCACATCACCAGACGCAACACCGAGTTCCTCCTGTTGGGCGCTGCCGCGCTGCCGGTGCTCCTGTTGTTTGCCATGTACGTCGCAAACACGGGGGCAGCCATCACCCTGCAGACGCTCGCCATCCCACTCGGCCTCATAGGCGCCTTCCTGGCTGCCCACGTGAGCGTGCGCTTCCTGGCACCCGACTCCGACCCCGCCATCCTGCCCGTCGTGTTCCTTCTGTCGGGCATAGGCATCGCGTTTGTCACGCGCCTGGCCCCAGACCTCGCGGCCAACCAGGTCATCTGGCTGTTCATATCAGTGGTGGCCATGATCGGCACGCTCGCGCTCGTGCGCAACCTCGACGACCTGACCCGCTACAAGTACACGCTGGGAATCATTGGTGTCGTGCTCCTGCTCATCCCCATGTTTTTGGGCACCGAGATCAGCGGCTCCAAGCTCTGGATCTCCTTTGGCGGGTTCTCGTTCCAGCCTGGCGAGATCGCCAAGGTCCTCATCGTGCTCTTCTTGGCAAGCTATCTAGCCGAGAACCGCGAGATGCTCAGCGCCACCTCGCGCAAGGTGGGACCCTTCACCTTCCCGCGCCCGCGCATGCTCGTACCCATGTTCGTCATGTGGGGCGTGAGCCTCCTTGTGGTCATCTTCGAGCGCGACCTGGGCAGCGCCCTTCTGTTCTTCTCGATATTCGTCATCATGCTCTACGTGACCACGGGTCGCATCAGCTACGTCATCGTCGCGTGCACGCTCTTGGCCGTCGGCGCGTTCTTCTGCTACTTCGCGTTCAGCCACGTGCGCACGCGCTTTAACATCTGGATTGACCCCTGGGCCGACCCGTCAGGCGCCGGGCTTCAGATCGTCCAGTCGCTCTTCTCGCTCGCTGACGGCGGACTGGCAGGCGTCGGCATCGGCCGTGGCCTGCCCACGCTGATCCCGGTTGTGGAGTCCGACTTCATCTTTAGCGCCATTGGCGAGGAGATGGGGCTTCTCGGCGGCTCTGCCGTGCTCATGCTCTTCATGCTGCTTGCCGTCCGCTCGCTCACGACGGCTGCGCGCGCCAAGTCGGACATGGCCGCGTTCACCGCAGTCGGCCTCACCGCATCCCTCTCGTTCCAGGCGTTCATCATCGTCGGAGGCGTCACGCGCCTGCTGCCGCTCACCGGTGTCACCCTGCCCTTCATGAGCCAGGGCGGCTCGTCGCTGCTCTCCAGCTTCATCGCCATCGCCCTGCTCCTTCGTGCGGGTGACCAGGCGACGGGTCGCAGCGTTGAGATGGTTGGCACGGGCGTGGCCCAGACTGACCGCCGCGCCGCCGCCGTGGCACATGGCTCGCACGCCCGCGCGAGCTTTGGCATGACCACCGCCGAGTCTGGCGTCATGGGCCGCGTGGCCCTGGGCAAGCGCCTCACGCGCGTCATCACCTTCCTGACCATCATGTTCGCGGCTCTCATTGCAAACCTGACCTTCATTCAGGTCATCGACGCAAGCCGCCTGCAGGCCATGCCCAACAACAACCACACCATCGCGCGCAGCGCCTACGTGCAGAGGGGCTCCATCATCACCTCCGATGGCAAGACGCTCGCGGAGAGCCTCATGCAGCAGGACGGCACCTATGTGCGCTCCTATCCCGAGGGTGGTCTGGCCGCGCACACGGTGGGCTATGTGTCCACGCGCTATGGCGCAACGGGCGTCGAGGCCACGATGAACGACACGCTCACCGGCCACGCCGACTACTCCGACTGGAACCGTGCGATCCACTCCATGGCCGGCATGGCCACGCCCGGCGACTCGGTCGTGCTCACCATCGACTCGGGTATCCAGGAGGCCTGCGAGCAGGCGCTCGAGGGAACCAGGGGCGCCGTCGTGGTGCTCAACCCCTCCACGGGCGCCGTCCTGGGCAAGGCGTCCTACCCGAGCTTTGGCTATGACCAGATCGGCGACCTCATTGCCCAGGGCAGTAGCGACGGAGCCCTCGTGGACCGCGCCACCTCGACGCTCTACGCGCCGGGATCGACCTTCAAGGTTGTCACCCTTGCCTCGGCACTCGACTCTGGGGTCGCTTCCCTGAACACGACGTTCGAGGGCCCGGCCTCAACAGAGATCGGCGGCGCGCCCGTCACCAACATCCATAACAGCGCGTATGGGGCCATCACGCTCCAGGAGGCGCTGGCAGTCTCCGCCAACACCGTCTACGGGCAGCTTGGCGTCCAGATTGGTGCCAAGGCCCTCGTCAGCTATGCCGACGCCTTTGGCTATGGCACAAAGGTTGGCCAGGACTTCTCGTCCGTGGCCTCCCTCATGCCCGAGCCTGGCGAGATGACCGAGTGGGAGACGGCATGGGCTGCCTGTGGCCAGCCCGTGGGCATGCACGACAGCCCGGCTGGCCCCCAGACCACCGTCATGCAGAACGCCATGGTGGCCGCGGCCATCGCCAACGGCGGCATCTGCATGAGTCCGTACGTCGTCGACCACATCCTCTCGCCCGAGGGCGCAACCGTGTCCACCACGCGCACGCGCTCGCTCGGTCAGGTCGTGAGCGCGTCTGCCGCCGCATCGGTCGGCGAGGCCATGCGCTCCGTCGTCGAGGAGGGCACCGGCACCGCAGCTCAGGTGTCCGGTGTGACCGTCGCTGGCAAGACTGGCACGGCCGAGACGAGCGAGACCAACGCCAACTCCCTCTTCATAGGGTACGCGCCCTATGACAGCCCCACCCTTGCCATCTCGGTCTGCCTCGAGGGCGGAACCACGGATGTCGACGGGATGGCCGCGAGCGTCGCTGGCAAGGTCCTTGCCCGCGCACTCTCGATTCAGGCACAGGGAGGAACCGCATGATCCCCAGAGGCGCGGAGACGCGCGACAACGGTATGAACAACGCGGCGATGGCGCGCCGCAGAGTCGGATAGGAGTCAGTAGATGGCAGGAAGAATGCTCGGAGGACGCTACACCGTCCAGGACAAGGTGGGAACCGGTGGCATGGCCATCGTGTACCGCGGGCTCGACAACGTGCTCGGCCGCACCGTCGCGATCAAGACGATGCTGCCCCAGTACGCGGCGGACCCCTCGTTTGCCGCAAGGTTCAAGCAGGAGGCCCAGGCGGCCGCGGCGCTGCAGAGTCCCTATATCGTTTCGGTCTATGACTGGGGCAGGGACGGCGACACGTACTACATCGTGATGGAGTACCTGCGCGGCACCGACCTCAAGAGTGGCATCCGCAAGCACGGCGCCCTCGACTGCCGCAAGGTCGCACAGATTGGCTCGCAGATCAGCCAGGCGCTGTCCGTCGCACACAAGCACGACATCATCCACCGCGACATCAAGCCGCAGAACATCATGGTGCAGCCCGACGGCAACATCAAGGTGATGGACTTTGGCATCGCGCGTGCAAAGAACAGCCACCTGACGGCCGACAACTCCGTGCTGGGCACGGCACACTACGTGAGCCCGGAGCAGACCCAGGGCAAGGACCTTGGTGCCACCTCAGACCTCTACTCCCTCGGCATCGTCATGTACGAGGCCGCAACCGGACGCGTGCCCTTTGAGGGCGACGACGCCATCTCCGTCGCGCTCAAGCAGGTCAACGAGCAGCCTGTGCCGCCCAGCCAGATCAACCCCGCCATCGATGCCGCGCTTGAGGGCATCATCCTCAAGTGCATGCAAAAGGACCCTGCCGACCGCTTCCAGACCGCCGACGAGCTCAACCACATGCTGCGCGAGTACCTCGCCGGCCGCCTCACCACGGTCGCCGAGGCAACCTCCATGCTCTCCGCCGCGCCAACGACAAGGATGAACCGCAACGCGTCCACGACGCAGTCCATCCCCCGCGTGCAGAACACCGGCCGCATTCCCGCCGTTGCCTCACCCCAGCGCCATGGCGCGAACGAGGAGGACGAGCAGGAGAAGCGCTCCAAGAAGAACAAGGCCATCGCCGGCGTGGTCATCGCGATCATCGCCATCATCGCCATCGTAGCCGGCGTCATGGCCGTCACGAGCCAGAACGAGCAGCGATCGGTACCCAACTGTCTGGGCATCTCGCGCGACGCCGCCACCTCGCAGATCAAGGCCACAAACTTCTTTGAGGTCGGAACGGTCAAGGAGGAATACTCCACGACTGTCGCCAGTGGCAACGTCATCAGCCAGGACCCCAAGGCAGGCAACAACGCCTCCAAGGGCACCAAGATCAACCTCGTCGTCTCCAAGGGCGAGGAGCCCGCAGCAGACGTGACCGTCCCCGACCTTACCGGCAAGACACCCTCCGAGGCCGAGGCGGCGCTCGCCAAGGTCAACCTCAAGGGTGCAGCGGGCGACTCGGTCTTTAGCGACAACGTCGAGACCGGCCAGGTTGCCGCCCAGAACCCCGCGGGCAACACCACGGCAAAGGCCGGCTCCACCGTCACCTACCAGCTCTCAAAGGGTAAGGAGAGCGTCGAGGTGCCCAACGTCGTGGGCAGCTCCGAGTCATCGGCCGTCAGCAAGCTCGAGCAGGCCGGGTTCCAGGTTGGCTATAGGGACTCCCAGTACAGCACGGACTATGACGCGGGCGAGGTCATGAGCGTGTCCCCAACCGGCAGCCAGACCAAGGGCGCCACGATCTACATCACCCTCTCCCTTGGACCTCGCCCCAAGACGACGTCCTCGAGCTCCAGCAGCTCCAGCTCCAGCAACTCTGGCTCCAGCAACTCGGGCTCCAGCAACTCGGGCAGCTCCAGCTCGGGCAACTCCGGTAACTCCGGCAGCTCTGAGAGCGGTTCCGGCAACTCTGAGAGCGGCTCGGGCAACTCCGGCAGCTCCGAGAGTGGCTCGGGCAACTCCGAGAGCAGCGGCAACTAGCGCTCGCTCATTGCATCCAAGACGGCCGGCGGCACTCCCGTCGGCCGTCTTCTTATGTCGACAAGAGCCAAGAGCCGACTAACCCAACAAGTAGGTAGCGAGCTATAGAGGATTGGTTGATGTGCGGCCACGCACGTGCCGAGAAAGAGCCCGGTGAGGCAGATGCCCTCGGCGAGGTCGGCGGGTGGCGAGGTAGCCAGCCGCGCCGACAAAAGCCAGAAGCCGACAGGCCCCAACAAGAAGCGTAGCGAGCTATAGAGGGTTGGCCGACGCGCGGGCACGCATGTGTCGCGCAAGAGCCCGGTGAGGCAGATGCCTTATGCGCGGACGGCGGGTGGCGAGGTATTAGCCCCGGGCGCGCAAGCGCACGGGGCTAATGCGGCGAGCCAGCCGGCCGCGCCTAAGGCATCGGGTGCCGAATGCTCTTGCGGACACATGCGTACCCGCGCCTTCGGTCCAGCGCTCTTCTCGGCCTAGTCAGTCGATATCTCCGTGGGCCAGGTGCAGCCCTCGGGCATGGTGGCCGCACCCGTCGCGATGTCGGACGGGATAGACGGGTCGGTGGCCATGAGCTCGGGGATGGTCACGAAGCGGTAGCCCTCGCCCTGAAGGCGCTCGATGATCTTGGGCACGGCCTCGACGCCCTGGGAGCGGTCGCCACCGCCGTCGTGCATTAGGATGATCGCGCCATTGGTGATCCCGTTGCACGCGTTGTTGACGATGGCATCAACGCCCGGGAGCTTCCAGTCAAGGGAGTCCATGTTCCACAGCACCGAGCAGCTCATCTCGCCCTTGGTGTAGAGCCACTGCATCTGCTTGAAGCTGCCGTAGGGCGGGCGGATGGAGGTCGTGGCCTGCCCGGTCGTGTTCTTGATGATCTCGAACGTCGAGTGAAGCTCGTCGTAGACGTCCTTCTCGGTGGCGGCAGCCAGATCAGGGTGATCGTAGCTGTGGCTCATCACCGCATGGCCGGCCTCCACACAGGCACGCGCGAGGTCGGGGTAGCGCTGCTCGTTGTCACCGGTGTTAAAGAACGTGGCCTTGACATTGTACCTGGCAAGCACGTCAAGGAACTGCTGGGTGTCCTGACCAGGGCCATCGTCAAAGGTGAGCGCGACGACCTTGTTGTCGCCAGACGGCTCGACGTTATGGAGCGTCACGACACAGTTCTTGACCTCCTGGACCGTGTCACCCGTGGCGGTCTCGCCCGAGATCTTGCCCTTGAGCTGCTCAACCTTACCGGTCTGGGGCCACTGGGAGATGTAGCCAATGGCACCATAGGAGCCCTTCATCTCCAGCTTGGGCGCGATCTCCTCGTAGGTGACGTCGGCGTCCTCGCGGACGTCCTTGCCGTCCGAGACCTCAAGGTACTCGTCGCCAGCAATGCGGAACTTGGATGCCGCATCGCGGTCAAGCTCCTGTCCGTTGACCTTGAGCGTGTAGGGGGTGCCACCGCCCTGCTCCAGGACGTTGCCGCTCACGCTCATGAGGTTGCCCGTCTTGGGCGTGAGCCCCTGGGCCTTGATGATGTCCTGGATGGGCGTGTCGATGGTAAAGCTACGGCGCGTGCCGTTGATCTCCACCTGCACCGGACGATGCGTAAAGGCAAAGACGGCGATGAGGGCCACGACAACGGCGATGCCCACAACAGCGAGGAAGGCGCGGGTGGGGTTGCGCCTGGGGCGCGGACGGCCATGGGCCGCGTGCCCCTGCACGTTAAGGTAGCCCATCTCCACGCGGCCGACGTCAGCCTTGGCGTACGGGTTCTCGCGCGGGTGCTCCACATAACCCACCTGAGCGTGGCGGGTGCGGTGTGGGGCGGTCTCACGGCGCGCGTCGCTCGCTGCATAGCGCCGCTGGGGCGAGGCCGGTCGCTGGTTCGCGTTCGGCCTGCTCTGGTGCGCTGAATAACCCTGAGGTGCCGCGTGGTTGCGCGGGGCTCCCTGGGACGGGTGGCTCTGGTGGCCGCGACGGCCGTTTGGCGCGGGCGCGTCGTGGCGTCGGGTGGGGCGGCGGTTGTAATCAGACATGCAAAACTTCCCTAGCACGTTTTAGGAACAATCTTATGCATCGTACCAGCTAAAGCTAGGTGTTGTCAACATCCCTGCCGAGCTAGTCGTCCTCATCGTCATCGTCAAAGATGCCACCCAAGAACGACCCGCCCGCACGAAGCCGGCCGATTGCG
>CAJOGH010000009.1:16451-21594 GCA_905233865.1 uncultured Atopobiaceae bacterium | reverse complement strand
GACCCGCCGCCCGTGCGCCCTTGTCAACAGCCTCACCAGCCATACGACCGGCATCGCTGGCGTTCTCGCTCAGACGAGCCCCAACGCGCGCAGTGGCCTCGCCAGCCTTGCCCGCAAGACCCCCGGTGAGCGATGCGGACACCGCGTCGTCGCCCACGACCATCCAGCCATCGCGATAGCCTTCCACAAGCGCAGGGTCTATCTCCTTCGTTCCCACGAGGCTCGTGGCAACGCTGCCGTCCCCTATGCAGAAGCACTCCACGCGGCCGGTGGCCACGTCAAAGCGCGCATCATCCACATGACCAAGCTCACGGCCGCCAGCTGTGCGCACGTCCATACCGCCCCAGATGATGCATCGGTCCCAGTCCAGACCCAGCCGAGCGCGGGCGGCATCGTCAAAGGAGTCGTCGCCGCGCGTGGCCACGACAACGCCGTCACGCACCTCTACCGCGTCGATGCCCAGAAAGACGTCCTCGCGCTTGACCATGCCCGCCACATCGGGACGTGCCACGAGCATGCCAATCACACGGCGCCCACTGGGCGAGAAGACCAGATTGTGCACACGTCCGACCCTTGCGGGCTTCTTCCCCTCGCGCAGGCGCACGACATGGGCGCGTGTGAGCGCAGCCATCGACTCCATCGCTTGTCCTCCACACAAAAAGGCGGCGGCAGGATCTCCCGCCGCCACCTGGCTCTCGATCTCCTGTTGCCTACTCGGCAGACTCCGAGGTCTCAGCGGGCGCCTCATCGCTCTCCTTGGCGACCTCGGCAGCCTCTGCGGCATCGACGACGACCTCCACGTCGACCTCCTGGATGCCCTCGGACGTGGAGGCGGTGGCGACGGTGTCCGAGATGGAGGAACGGAGCTGGTCCATACGCTCGCGAGCGGCGTCAACCTTAGCGCGCAGCTCGTCGGACGTCGCGTCAACCTGCGGACGGATGTCGTTGATGCGGTTGGCGACCACATTGGCCTGGCGCTCGTAGGCGTCCATGGCGCCGTCCCACGCATCGTTCATGGCGTCAGCGGCCATCGCACGCGTCTCCGCACCGGGACGCGGCGCAAGAAGGACGCCCATGGCCGCACCGACGGACGCACCGACGACGCTGCCGACAAAGAACCCAGCAAAACCCTTACCCATTGGAATCCTCCTCGCTTGCGCTTGTCTCACTCTCTATGTCACCAGCGGACTGCTCGTCCGCGCTGGCTTCCTCAACAGGCTCTTCGGCCCCTTGGCTCTTATCGACAAGAGCCTCGTCCGCGGGCTCCTCCGCGACTGGCTCGGACTGAGGCTCGGCGTCCGCAGGCTCCTGGGGCTTGTCGGCCGCAGGCTCCTCAGGCACATCCTCCCCCGGCGCAGGCTCGTCGTCGACCACAGGCGCCTCGGCAGCCAGGCGGGCAATGCCGCCAGCAATAGCGTCAATGTCAGGGACGGGACCATCGCCGCCGGTGAACGCCCAGTCGATGACCCATGCGGCGCTCGAGAGCGCGGCGATGGCCAGGACGTCGTCGGGGCAGGCGAGCTGGATGACAAACGAGCGCGGGTCATCCGCGACCCCGCGCGTGCGGCCGCACACGATCTGGCCGTCCGAGCCGGCGCGCGCCATAAGCTCAACGGCCACGTGCTCCAGCAGGTGAGCCAGCTCGGTGTTGCCCATCGCGTCCTTGAACTGGGAGCCGGCGTCGCCCGTGCAGGCGTGCTCCGCGATGTGCGGCATCACGTTGTACACGAGGGCGGTGGCCTCGATGTCCTCCGAGGTCATGAGCGGTGCGCCGGGCATCACGCGCACGGTGGCCTCGAGGTTGCGCGGTCCCACCTCGACGCTCGTTATATCGATCAGCTGTGCCATAGGGCGCCTTTCGTCTGTGCTTGGCTCACTTCTATCCATTCTAGCCACACTCATACACGGCGGCTAGGCACGAGGCCGCAGACGGCTGCACGCTAGTCCTGTGCGGCCTCGTCCTCCGGCGCCTCGTCCTCGACCGGTGCGGGCGCGCTCACGCGCAGCAGCGCGATGCGGCGGCCGCGCATGGACTGGACCCTAAAGCGATACCCCTCCACCTCAACGCAGTCGCCGGGAACGGGCAGCTTGTCGCCTTGCTCCAGAACAAAGCCCGCCACGGTCTCGTACTCCTCAAGGTCCTCGATGGGCCAGCCGAGCTCGATGGCATCGTCCACAGGAAAGCGACCGTCAACGAGCCACTCACGCTCGCCCAGCTTGGTAAGGTACTTGTTGTCGGGGTCAAACTCGTCGGCAATCTCGCCCACGACCTCCTCGACGATGTCCTCGATGGTGATGATGCCGGCAGTGCCGCCGTACTCGTCCACGACGATGACCATCTGGTCGCGGGCCGAGCGCATCTCGGACAGCAGCGGAATGACGTCCTTGGTATCGGGCACGAAGTCGGCGTCCAGCACATGATCGCTCACAGGGTCGCCGCCGCGACCGTCGACGATGGGACGGACAATGTCCTTGATGTGGGCAATGCCCAGGATGCGGTCGACCTCCTCGCGGTAGACCGGAATACGCGAGTATCCCGTGGACTCCATGAGACGGAGCACCTCGTCGAGCGGGGTGGCAGCCTCCACGGCGCACATGTCCACGCGCGGGATCATAACCTCGCGAGCGCGCGCGTCGCCTAGGTCGATCACGTCGTGGATCATGGACTTCTCCTCGTCCGAGAGCTCCTCGGCGTCAGCGACGAGGTAGCGGATCTCGTCCTCGCTCACATTCTGGCGGTCGTCGGCGCTCTTGACGCCCAGAAGCGCGGCCAGGCCGTTGGCAGATGCCGACGTCAGCCACACCAGGGGCCGCACGAGGACCGAGAACCCGGTGAGGAACCCGGCCACGTCCTTGGAAACGGACTCGGCGTTGGCAAGGGCGATGCGCTTGGGCACAAGCTCGCCGACGACGATGCTCACGTACGAGACGAGCAGGGTGATGAGCACAGGGGCCAGACCGCGCGCGACATCCCGTGCCATGCCCAGGCCCGCCATCCACGAGGCAAGGGGCTCAGAGAGGTTGGTAGCGGCAAAGGCTGACGAGAAGAACCCGACGAGCGTGATGGCGACCTGGATGGTCGCAAGGAAGCGCCCTGAGTCAGCCGCCAGGTTGGCGGCGCGGGCGGCGCGGGCGTCGCCCTCCTCGGCCTCATGGTCGAGCACGGAACGCTTGGCTGCGGTGAGCGCCGCCTCCGACATCGAAAAGAATCCGTTCACCAGGGTCAGAAGTAGGGTTACGGCAATGCTTACGGCTATGTCCATATGGACGGGCTAATCCTCCTAGCTCGTTCTGCTTAACTCCCCTACTTTACCCTATCGGGACCTCTGCGCTACTCGCCGGCCGCGGGGGTTTCCGCGCTTGCGGCGGGCGCTGCCGCAGCCGCGGCGGCAGACGTGGTCGCGGGGACGGCGTCCTTGGAGCTGCCCGTGGCAAAGCCGATAAGGGTGTCGGCCAGGTTCACGCCGACCTTGTCGCGAATCTGCTGGGCCATGTCATCATCCAGGCCGGTGATGGCGCAGGAGAAGTCGACGCCCTCGTCAGTCGCGGACTTGGTCCAGATGTACGTGAGGAACGTCTTGACCTCACCGGTAGGCTGCAGGAAGCCAAAGAGCTCGCTCTTCTGGATCTTGCCCGCGCCGTCCAGGTGGACGTTCACGTGATAGATGACAACATCGACCTTGGGGTTAAGCAGCGCGTTGACGCCAAACGCGGTCGCCTGGACCTGCGAGCCGGCAAAGAGCTCCATAGCGGAGGCGGCGGTCGTATCGGTCACGCTGACCTCGATGCGGCCCGTGCTCTCGTCGGCCTCTTGCACGGTGAAGTTCTCAGGGAACTGGGTGAAACCGGAGCCCCACTCGATGCCCGAGCGCAGGACGCTCGTGACGGTGTAGATGTTTGCCTCCTTGGACAGGTCCGCGGTGGCATTACGACGAATCACACCATAACCGACCTGCAGGAGCACAACACTAAAGAGCACGATGACGACAAAGGCGATGGCCGTTCGGGCAATCGTGCGCCCGACGGTGGAGCCCGACGGATCGTCCTCGGACAGCGGGTCAATGTCAACGGCCGCACGACCGAGACGACGACGTTTGCGCTGCTTGCGCGCAGTGTCCTCGTTGCTGTGGCCCGTCTCGTCGAGCGTGGAGAACAGCCTCTCCGCCTCTTCAGGCGTAAGCAGTTTGGACGAGCGCTTTGCCATGGTGCCTCTTTCGTCTTGATGCGCGTGTGCGCAGGGTGCGCTACCTAGTATACGCGAGCGTCGGCAATTCTAGAGTTTGCACACATAGGAGCGCATCCTGCACATCGTGCGTGCACGGCGTGTGCCCTACTCGGCAGGCTCCAACCGGTGCGCCACGGCGTCGCATATGAGCGCACCCACGACTGTCTTTGCATCCTCGATGCGCCCGTCGAGCACGGCATCTATGAGCTCGGGTAGCTCGACGAGGTCGACGTTTATGAACTCATCGGCATCGGGGTTTGAGCGTGACATCGTGAGGCCGCGGGCCATGTAGATGTGAATCAGCTCGTCGGCAAAGCCAACAGAGGTGGCGATGGTCGTCAGGTACGCCATCTTGTCCGCCACCATGCCCGTCTCCTCCTCGAGCTCGCGCCGCGCGCAGGCCAGAGGGTCCTCGTTGGCGTCCAGCTTGCCAGCGGGGATCTCCACCGTCACGCGCCCAAGGGCGGTGCGGTACTGGCGAACCAGGCAGATGCGCCCGTCATCGGTCAGCGCGACAACGGCGACAGCGCCGGGGTGGCGCACGACATCGCGCAGGGCCTCGCGCCCGTCAGGCAGGCTCACGCGAAGGCGATCAACGTTGAAGATGCGCCCGCGCCACATGAGGTCCTCGCTCTGGGGGCGCTCCTCGAGGTCGGCGTCGCGCGGGTCGTCACCGCCCAGCACGAGGTCGCGCCGCTGCGGCTCCCCACTCACGTGCTCGTCGATGACGTAGGCATCCGCCGCGTCTGCAAGTCCGTCCAGTGCCTCGTGCTCCATGTCCTCGCTCATCCTATGCCTCCCAAGCGCCGCGTCCGGCCAAAGCCTTGAGACCAATGTCGCGCCTCAGGGTCTTGCCCTCAAAGTCGATAAGAGCGCACGCCTGATAGGCAAGGTCGCGGGCGGCCTCGAAGGTCGTGG
>CAJOGH010000009.1:0-16314 GCA_905233865.1 uncultured Atopobiaceae bacterium | reverse complement strand
GCTCACGAGCGCGGGCTACAACACCCACGGCAAAGTCGTCGCTCCAGGTCAGCTCAACCTCGTCAAGACGAGCCTCGGCGGCAGCGAGCAGCACCTCAAGAAGATCGTTTTGCATGCGCGGAACGACGACCTGCGTCTCGGGATCGCCAAAGCGCGCGTTGAACTCCAGGACCTTGGGGCCAGTGGGGGTGAGCATGAAGCCACCGTAGAGGCAGCCGCGGTAGTCGATTCCCTCGGCAGCGAGCTGGGCCAGGACGCGCCTCTCGGCATCGACCATGGCGGCAAGCTCGTCGTCGGTGACGATGGGCACAGGAGAATAGACGCCCATACCACCGGTGTTGGGACCACGGTCGCCCTCGAGGGCGCGCTTGTGGTCCTGGGAGGTAGCAAGCGGCCGCAGGGTCGTGCCGTCGGCAAGGGCGAGCAGCGAGCACTCGGGGCCCGTCAGCATCTCCTCCACGACAACCGTGGAGCCCGCGTCACCAAAGGCGGTAAAGCACTCGTGGACGCCGTCAAGGGCCTCGTCAAGGGAAGGGGCAACGATGACACCCTTGCCTGCCGCGAGGCCATCGGCCTTGATCACCACGGGCGCGCCGACCTCGCGAACGTAAGCCGTGCACTCGTCCTCGTCGGTAAAGCTCCTCCATGCCGCGGTGGGAACGCCGGCGCGCTCCATCACACCCTTGGCGAACTCCTTGGAGCCCTCCATGCGGGCACCGGACTCGCCCGGTCCAAAGACGGGGATGCCAGCGGCGCGGACCTTGTCGGCCACGCCTGCCACGAGCGGCGCCTCGGGTCCGATGACGACCAGGCCTATGCTCTTGTCGGCCGCAAAAGTGGCAACGGCGTCGCCATCGCACATGTCTATGTCCGCACGCTCGGCCATACCCCACATGCCCCCGTTGCCGGGTGCCACGTAGAGTCTGCCCGCGCGGGGGCTCGCGGCGATGGCGTCGAGCAGAGCGTGCTCACGGCCGCCCGCGCCCAAGAGAAGGACGTCGATGGTCTGGGACATGGTTCCTCCTAGCAGGGTCTAGCGCCAGTAGCGATCGATGGTCTGCTCGCGGTCGGGTCCCACCGTGATGATGGACACCCTGACACCGGCGAGCTGCTCCAAGAAGTCGATGTAGTCCTTGGCCTCGCGCGGCAGCTGGTAAAAGTTGCGGATGCCAGAGATGTCGCACTTCCAGCCAGGCAGCGTCTCATAGACGGGCTTGGCGTGGTAGAAGACGCTCTGGTGCTCGGGCACGGTGGTGTAGCGCTTGCCGTCGCACTCGTAGGCCACGCACACCTTGATCTCGTCAAGGCAACCCAGGACGTCGAGCTTGGTGATGGCGAGGTCCGTGAGTCCGTTGACGCGCGCGGCGTAGTTGACCACGACCGAGTCGTACCAGCCGCAGCGGCGGGCGCGACCAGTGGTCACGCCTCGCCCAGGAGCTGACCGGTCTCGTCAAAGAGCTCGGTGGGGAAGGGTCCGGAGCCCACGCGGGTCAGGTATGCCTTGGCAATGCCCAGCACGCGCTCGATGTGGACGGGGCCGACGCCCGAGCCCGTCACCGCGCCGCCTGCCGTGCAGTTGGAGCTCGTCACGAACGGGTAGGTTCCGTGATCGATGTCGAGCATCGTGGCCTGCGCGCCCTCAAAGAGGATGTTGCGGCCGTCCTCCAGCTGCTCGTTGAGGTACAGCGAGCTCTCGCAGATGTAGGGGCGGATGCGCTCGGCGTACGGGAGGTAGGTCTCGCAGATCTGGTCCACGGTGTAGGTCGGCAGCTCGTAGACCTTCTCGAGGATCGGGTTGGTGTAGGCCAGGGCGCTCTCGAGCTTCTCGCGGAAGATCTTCTCGTCCAGCATGTCCTGGACGCGGAGGCCCGTGCGGTTCATCTTGTCCATGTAGGTGGGGCCAACGCCACGCTTGGTGGTGCCGATGAGGTTCTTGCCCAGGCGCTTCTCATGGGCGCCGTCCAGGTCCTTGTGGTAGGGCATGACGATGTGGGCGTTGCCCGAGATCTTGAGGTGGTCGCAGGAGATTCCCTGCTCGGCGAGCATGTCGATCTCGCCCAGCAGAATCTCGGGGTCCACAATGCAGCCGTTGCCGATGATAGACGTTGTTCCCTCGTAGATAACGCCGGAGGGCACCTGGTGCAGTGCCAGCTTGTGACCGTCGGCAATGACGGTGTGTCCTGCGTTGGCTCCACCGGCATAGCGGCACACGACGTCAAAGTCGCCGGCAATGAGGTCGGTGACCTTGCCCTTGCCCTCGTCGCCCCACTGGGTTCCCACAAGTACGGATGCAGACATCTGTCCTCCAACGTTAAACGACGGTACTCAGGCGGCAAGCCGCCAGCAGGATTGAGTATAGGGCAGCGGCGCGGCGTGCGGCGCGGGCGTTACACATATGCCACGCGCCCCCTCTCGGGAGCGCGCTTAAGACTAGTAATCGTCGTGGAAGTTATCGACCTCGACGAACTTCGTGGACCCGGCCAGGAAGGTGAGGTCGACGATACCCAGCGGGCCGGAACGGTTCTTGGCAAGGATGAGCTGGGTGATGCCGTTGTCGGGACGGCCCTCCTGCTCGGCCTCCTCCTCGGTCATCGAACGGTCAAGGAGGATGACGATATCGGCGTCCTGCTCGATTGCGCCAGACTCACGCAGGTCCGAGAGCTGAGGGCGCTTGCCGTACTTGCCGGCGCGCTGCTCGACGCCACGGTTGAGCTGCGAAAGCGCCACGACAGGCACACCAAGGTCCTTGGCCATGATCTTGATGCCACGACTCATCTCCGAGACCTCGGTGGCACGCGAGTCCGAGCGGCGCTGGCCCGACGGGGGCGAGAGCAGCTGCAGGTAGTCGATGATCACGATGCCGTTCTTCTTGCCGTTGAGCATGCGGCGGGCCTTTGCGCGGATCTCCGTAACCGTCGTGCCGGGCGTGTCGTCGATGGTGATGTCGAGTGACGAGAGGTCTGCCGTCGCTTGCATGATGCGCGGCCACTGGTCGTCCTTGATGCGGCCCGAGCGGATGTCCATGAGGTTGATGTTTGCGTTGGCCGATAGCAGCCTCTGCCCAATCTCGGTCGAGCTCATCTCGAGCGAGAAGAACGCGACAGCGGCGCCGCTTGTCGCGGCGTTGAAGGCAAAGTTGAGCGCGAATGACGTCTTGCCCACGCCAGGGCGGGCACCCACGACGATCATCTGTCCGGGGCGCAGGCCCAGAAGCTGTGCGTCCAGCGACGGGTAGCCCGTCATGACGCCCAAGGACTCACCGCGGTTCTGGCACATCTCGCCCAGCTCGTCATAGAGATCGCTCATGACGGTCTCGAGCGTGCTGAAGGTCGAGCCGACCGAGCGACTCGTGACGCCCATGATAAGTGACTCCGCCTTGTCCACGATCTCCTTCGTGTCGCTCGGAGCGTCGTAGGCCATGGCGGCAACCTCAGCTGACGCGCTGATGAGCGAGCGAAGGGTGGACTGGCGATGCAGAATGTCAACGTGGTGTTCCCACGTGGAGAGGGCGATGGGGTTGCCCGTGAGCTCCACGATGTGCGAGGGACCGCCGGCGCGCTCCAGCTGGTCACTGGTCTTGAGATAGTCGGCCAAGCTCACGGGATCGATCGGCAGGTTCTTGTTGAACATGTCGGTCATGGCCTCAAAGATCACGCGGTTGCGCGGCTGGTAGAAGTCAAAGGGCTTGAGAGCCACCAGGCAGTTCTGAAGAATCGTGTTGGAGCCCAGCATGGCCGAGAGCACGTAGAGCTCTGAGTCCGCGGCCGCCGGCATCTCCTTGAGTCCGTCGACAACCTCGTTGGCGCCCGTGTCGTATGCCATTGCTCTCCTCCCAGTGCTCGTGCTAGCGCATCGTAGCGCAAATGTCACGGACAGGTGGCGGCATTTTTTGGGCGTAGAGGCTTTGTACAGGCGATTGTTGACAGCAAGACGCCGCGAGCGGCAAGTTCGTCAACTTTCAACGTTTTCAACAATTTCCAAAAATTTTGGCGCGCAAGTTTTCTACATTTTTGGACTTGTTTTCAGCGCGAGCATCGTGCGCGGCCACCACCTGCACTTATTCGTTTCAGGATGCATTGACGGTGCTGTTTGCGCAGGTAAACGCTGAATTCGTGTATCAACGACAAAGAAAGGCCCCGTTTTCGCAGGTGGGAAAACGGGGCCTTTTTAAACCTGCAGGTCATTCACGTGCATCACGAACGGTGAACAAATGCCTGCGTGCTTGTTGAAATGTGCGCTACTCCGCGTCGGTAGCCTCGGCCTCAGCCTCGACCTCGGTGGTCTCGACCGCGTCCTCGGCAACCTCCTCGACCTCGGCCTCAGCCTCGGCAGCGGCGATGTCAGCACCAACGAGAACGTTGATGGTGGCCTCGATGTCGCGGTAGAGGTTGATGACGACGGCGTGGGTACCGGCAGTCTTGATGGCGGCGCTGCGCTCGATGCGCTTGCGGTCGATCTCGACCTCGAGCTGCTCGGAGACGGCGTCGGCAATCATGGCGCTGGTGACAGAGCCAAAGAGCTGGCCCTCCTCGCCAACGCGGACCTCGACGGTGACGGACTTGCCGTCGAGAGAGGCCTTGATCGCCTCGGCATCGGCAATGCGCTTCTCCTCGCGCTTGGCGATGTTGTGGCGACGCTCCTCAAGCTGCTTGATGTTGCCAGGGGTGGCAGGCAGGGCCATGCGCTTGGGGAACAGGAAGTTCTCCGCGTAACCCTGGGCGACGTCGACGATGTCGCCCTCGCCGCCCTTGCCCCTGAGCTCACCCGTGAGGATGACTTTCATGGACACTCCTTTGGTTGGTTGGCGCGTTGCGCCAACGTGCTAGCTAGTTGCGCTCGCGGCGGCCGCGGTTGGAGACCACGGGCACCGTGTAAGGCATGAGCGCCATCTCGCGAGCGCGCTTGATGGCGTTGGCAATGTCATGCTGATGCTGCGTGCAGGCGCCAGTGACGCGACGGGGCTTGATCTTGCCACGATCGGTCATGTACTTGCGAAGGAGCTGAGTGTCCTTGTAGTCAATGTACTCAGTGTTCTCCTTGCAGAACTGGCAGAACTTGCGACGCGGCTGACGCTGATAGTCTTGAGCCATGTCTGAACCTTTCTTACGGGGCAAACGCCCCTTACTTCCAATTAGAACGGGATGTCGGTGTCAACCACCGAGTCCTGCGGCTGCGCTGCAGGGGCAGGCGCGGGGGCAGGAGCAGGTGCGGGGGCAGCCGGCGCCGGAGGCACGGAAGCCTGCGGAGCGGGCGCGGGAGCGGCCGGCTGGGGAGCGGAATACGGAACGTCGGACTGCTGCTGATAGCCGCCGTTGTTGCCGTTGTTGCCGCCGCCGTTGCGCGAGGACATGAAGTCCAGGTCATCAACAATGACCTCGAGCTTGGACCTGCGCTGGCCGTTGCTCTCCCACGAGCTATAGCTCAGCCTACCTTCAATGACGACCTTCGTCCCCTTGGAGAGATAGCGGCTCAACGCGTCGGCACGGTTGCCAAACACGACGCAGTCCACGAAGTTGGCCTTATCCTCCCAGTTACCGTTCTGGCCCCTGCGTCGCTCGTTGACGGCAACGCCAAAGCGGAGAATCTGGGTGCCCGACTGGCTGGCCCTCATCTCAGGGTCGCGAGTCAGGTTGCCACTAATGCAAACTCGGTTGATGCTCATACGTACCACTACCTCTCATTCCAGGCGCTAGGCGCCAACTTCCAAACTAGTCACGATCCGTGCGACGCACGATCATGTGACGCTTGACGGCGTCCATAATGCGGAGGACGCGGTCGAGCTCGGCGATCTGCGCGGGATCTGCATGGAAGTCGATGAGGGTGTAGTCGCCCTCGGTGAGCTTGTCGACCTCGTAGGCGAGCTTGCGCTTGCCCCAGTTGTCGACGTTGTCGACCTTGCCGTTCTCGGCGAGGGCACCCTCGATGCGCTTCATAACGCCGGCGCGGACCTCGTCAGTGGCCGTAGGGTCAACAAAGTACAGCAGTTCATAAGCCTTCATGTTGTCACCTCCTCTGGGCTAGCGGCCTCGGGCGTGAAGGTTGCGACCGAGGCAGGAAAGATCAGCTGAAGATACTACCATACGGAGCGTGCCACCAACGAACGACCACATCTCCCACGGAGCCCGCCACCGACCTTCCATGCGCGTTTCCTAGTCAATAATCTACCAAGGGGGGTGGACACTAATGTCCATCCGCGCATACAGAACGTGGCAGAAACCCTTCATTTTTGCCACGTACAACTGGCAAGAAATGTCACCTTTTGTGCCCGCCCACGTAAATAGGGGTGCGAGCCATGTAGCTCGCACCCCGAGATGGCGCATCTGTGCTAAGCGTTACTCGCTCGCGCTCTCACCGTTGTCAGAGGGCTTCGGATCATCGGCAGGCTTCGCATCGTCCGCAGGCTTCGCCTCGTCGCCAACGGGCTGATCGCCGGTCTCTGACTGAGACGAGGGCTCCTGCACTGCAGGGGCCTCGGCAGGCTCCTCGCTCTTGTCGGCCTCGGGTGCGGGCGCTGCGGGAGCCACGGGAATGATGGTCTCCACCACGACCTCGTCCTGCGCGGGAACGTCAGCGACGGGCGCGGGCGTGGCGGCCGCGGCAGCGGTTCCCTGATCGCTCGCAGACTCGCTACCCCAAGAGGCAACGTCAAACTGGAGCATCCACAGACCACAGGCGTTGGTCACGACGAGATTGATGATGTTGGCAAAGAAGCTCACCACGAGGCCGCAGAGGATCGCGGCAGGGATGCCGTTGGTGATGAGCTGGGAGATGAGCGGAAGATACAGCTGGGGATTGCTGTTGCTCACATACCCCGACCTGCTCAGGTTGGCGAGCTGGATGATAGAGCCCATGGAGCCGCCCAGAACGACGGCAAACACGATGCTGAACACGACAACGGCGATGGTTCCAAGAACGAGGCCGCACACGCAGTTGAGACCCGTGATGCGCCCGATGCCGCCAAAGTCACGCTTGAGCATCTTGAAGACCTCGCCGAACTCGAGGCCGGCACCGATGCGCTGATAGATGGTCGCGCGAAGGGCCGCAACGGTGACGATGACACCCAGGAAGATGGAACCAACCTGTTGAGCGATGGCCCACAGCACGTTGATGCCGGGAATGAACCCCAGGATCAGCGAGACCACGAAGCAGGCAACGCCGTATATGATGCCCCACACCAGCATGACGACGAAGGCACGCCAGCCCGCGGAAAGGCACCCGCCCAAGTCGACGTTGGACTGCTTGGGGGCAGTGCGAACGCCCCACGCGGTCAGGCGTGCCCACTCCATGGCATAGCCAAGGACACACAGCGGGCCCACGACGGGCACGAGTGCGCCGACGGTCAGAAGCAGCACCGGCTTGATCCAACCCTTGTCGTGCGTGAGCATCTTCCACGAGCGCGAGAAGTACTGGCTGCTCTCAAAGGTTAGGTATTCGACCTCAGACATTCATCCTCCAAAGATCTGTAACAGACACACGTGAGTATACCCGAGCACCCATGAGACAAATGGACAGAGTATTTGTCTCATACAATAGTTGATATTTGGGCCACGCAACATGCCCAGGGCGACAAGAGCACGTATTTGCAACTCAAAACCTCACGGTTCGAATCCCTCGGCTTCGCACAAGAAAAGGGCCCCATTGCTGGGGCCCCTAACTTCTGGCGGAGGAGGAGGGATTCGAACCCTCGTAGCCCCGAAGGGCTAAACGGTTTTCGAGACCGCCGCATTCAACCGCTCTGCCACCCCTCCATAAGGTGAAATGGCGCCCGAAGGCGCCACGGAATGAGCTGGCGGAGAGTCAGGGATTTGAACCCTGGAGACGCGGTTAGCGCCTACACGATTTCCAATCGTGCTCCTTCGGCCACTCGGACAACTCTCCGTTGAGTGCTACGTGAGTATAGCGCACTTTGCCTGACGCGTGGCAACTCGCTATTTGCCCACAAGAAATTCGCGTGTGAGGGCACCTACAGCGTGCGCAACGCATCCACCAACGCCGTCTTTGACTCCGTCTTGGCGTCCTTCTGCTTGATGACGCGCGCGGGGCAACCAGCGACCACGGCACCAGCCGGGACGTCCTCGACGACGACGGCACCTGCGGCAAGAACCGCGCCCTCGCCAACGCGACAGCCCTCGAGCACCACGCAGTTGGCGCCAATCATGACGTCGTCCTCAATGACAACGGGTGTCGCGCTCGCAGGCTCGACCACGCCGGCGAGCACCGTGCCCGCACCCACGTGGCAGCGCTTGCCCACAATGGCACGTCCGCCCAGGACGGCGCCCATGTCAATCATGGTCGCCTCGCCGATGACGGCGCCGATGTTGATGACCGCGCCCATCATAATGACGGCGTTGTCGCCAATCTCGACGCGGTCGCGGATGATAGCGCCGGGCTCGATGCGCGCGTTGATGCCACGCAGGTCCAGCAGGGGCACGCCCGAGTTGCGACGGTCGTTCTCAATGACGATGTCCTGGATGTCATCGCCGGCGGCCTCGACCACGGGCGCGAGCTCCGCCCAGTCGGCAAAGACGACCTTGGACGCGCCGTCACCAAACACGTGGGCGTCGTCCGGATAGCTCACGGATGCCCCCACCCGCTCACGCACATAGGCCTTGACCGGCGTCTTCTTGGGGGCAGTGGCGATGAAGTTGATAATCTCCTGTGCGTCCATGACGCCTCCTAGTCCTCGTCTCCAAACATCAGTCCGTCAAAGTCGTACACGCCAGCGGGCTTTCCGCATATGCGCTGAGCAGCAGCGACGGCACCACTCACAAAGATCTGGCGGCTCGTGGCGCGGTGTGTCAGGCAGACCTCCTCGTCGTTGCCAAAGAAGTGGACGTCATGCGTTCCGGCAACGGTGCCACCGCGCAGGGCGTGCATTCCTATCTCCCCCGCGCGGCGCGCACCAACCTGACCCTCGCGACCGCCCACGACCTCGGCGGTGCCCTCGGGATCCACGGCTGCAAGGAGCAACTTGGCCGTTCCACTAGGCGCGTCAACCTTCTTGTTGTGGTGCGTCTCGACGATCTCCACGTCCCAGCCTTCAAGCGCGCGGGCCACACACGCGGTCGCCTTGCGCAGGGCCGCGACGCCCAACGAGTAGTTAGCCGCGTGAATCACGGGCGCCACCTCGCCCGCGGCGGTAATCTGACCAAGCTGCTCCTCAGAGAGGCCGGTCGTCCCGCACACGAGGGCGGCACCCGTGCGGCGCACATAGGCAAGGGTGTGGGCAAGGCCGGCGGGTGACGAGAAGTCAATCGCCACGTCGGCGGCGGGGGCGACGGTATCGAGCTCCTCACAGGTGTCCGCGTCGTAGGTACCCACAACCTCGAGCCCGTCGGTCTCCTGGACCGTCTTGACAATGAGCTGTCCCATGCGCCCCTTGGCGCCAATGACGATGACGCTACTCACACAGACCAGCTCCCCTCATGGCGCGCTCGAGGCGATCGCGGGCACCGTCAGAAAGCGGCCAGAGCGGCTGGCGATAGTGCTCCCCAATGAGGCCCATGCGCGCGAGGGCAGCCTTGACCGGGATGGGGTTCACCTCGGCAAAGAGCGCGTGGATGAGCTCAAGCGACTCAATCTGCACCTTGCGCGCGCCCTCGAGGTCGCCATCCAGGAAGCTCCGTACCATGTCATGTACCTTGCGCGGCTCGATGTCGGCCCACACGGAGATGACGCCGGAGCCGCCCAGACTCAGGATGGGCACGACCATGTCGTCATTGCCAGAGTACATGCGGAAGTCGTCAGAGAGGTACTGCGCGACCATGGCAGCATAGGAGATGTTGCCCGACGCCTCCTTGATGCCCATGACGCGCGGGTCGGTCGCAAAGCGCTCGACGTTGCGCTCCGAGATGGAGCAGCCCGTCCGCCCAGGGATGTTATAGAGGATGACCGGGGCGTCCACCTGGTCCATGACCGTCGTGAAGTGGCGATAGATACCCTCGTCGTTGCTCTTGTTGTAGTAGGGCGTGATCAGGAGCAGCGCGTCCACGCCACGCTCCACCAGGCCCTGCGACTTGCGCAGGGACTCGGCGGTGGAGTTAGACCCCGCGCCGCCGATGATGGGCACGCGGCCGGCGACCTGCTTGATGACGGCCTCGGCGACGGCATAGTCCTCGTCGTCCGACATGGTGGAGGACTCACCCGTCGTGCCGAGGACCAGGATGCCATCGGTCCCGTTCTGCAGATGGAAGTCCACGAGGCGCTCGAGCGCGCCAAAGTCCACGTCGCCGTGCTCGTCAAAGGGCGTGACGAGCGCGACGACCGATCCCTCAAGTTCCCTGACGTTCATGATCTGCCTTTCTCTTGGCTGAGCTGCGGTTTGTTTGGAGCCAGCAACGGGCGATAAGAGCCTGCGCTGGCTAGCGCTTTCGCTTCGTGTCCGCCAGAAGGGCCCGTCCCTCGGGTGTGACGTCAAGGGTGGCCAGATAGTCATCAACGCGCTCGGCACGGCGGATCAGCCGGTCGGTGCCGTCCTCGCACAGGAGCACCTCGGCAGACCTGAGCTTGCCGTTGTAGTTGTATCCCATCGAGTGCCCATGGGCGCCCGTGTCATGGATAAGCAGCAGGTCACCCGTGTCCGTCTTGGGCAGGGCCCTGTCCCTTGCAAACTGGTCGTTGTTCTCGCACAGACCGCCGACCACGCTATAGCATCCCTCCAAGGGCTCGCCCTCATGGTCAAGCGACGTCACGTGGTGGTACGCGTCGTAGATGGCCGGCCGCATGAAGTTGGCCGCGCACGCGTCCACGCCAAGGTAGTCGTGATAGGTGACCTTGTGGTGAATCACGCGCGTCAGAAGCGCCCCCGCAGGACCCAGGAGCCATCGGCCCAGCTCCGCATAGATGTCGAGCTCGATGCCGGCTGGGACGAGGACCTCCTCGTAGGCCCGCCGGACGCCCTCGCCAATCTGAGCTATGTCAGGCTCTTCCTGTCCTGGCTCGTAGGCAACGCCCACGCCACCGGAAAGGTCGACAAAGGTGATGCGCACGCCCAGCTCTGCGGTCAGGTCACGCACAAGTTCGAACAGGCGGTGGGCCAGCTGCGGGTAGTAGTCGTTGCCCAGCGTGTTGCTGGCCAAAAACGCATGGATGCCAAACTCGCGGACGCCCCGGTTGCGCAGGTACGCAAAGGAGGTCTTGAGCTGGTCAACCGTCATGCCAAACTTGGAGTCCTCGGGCGTGCCGATGATGGCGTTGGCAACCTGGAAGTCACCGCCTGGGTTCACACGACAGCAGACCCGCTCGGGAAACGCGCCCACGTGCTCCTCCCAGAACCCGAGCATGTCATCGGCATCAAAGTTGATGATCGCTCCGAGGTCGCGCGCAAGCCAGTAGTCCTCGGCGGGCGTGTCGTTGGAGGACAGCATCAGCGCGTCGCCGGTGATGCCACAGGCATCGGCGAGCATGAGCTCGGTGGCCGTGGCGCAGTCGCAGCCGCATCCCTCCTGGGCAAGGATGCTCAGGATGGCGGGGTTGGGCGTCGCCTTGACGGCAAAGTACTCGCGAAAGCCATGGTTCCACGCAAACGCCGCGTTGAGCGCACGGGCGCGCTCCCGGATGCTCTTCTCGTCATAGATGTGGATGGGCGTGCCATAGTCAAGGGCAAGCTGATGCGCACGGGCGGCATGGACGAGTGGGGGCTTGGCACTTCCTGTCATGGCGCTCCCTCCTGGCCGCATCCGCTGCATGTACGGTCAAGCTACCACGCAGTATCGCGCGGTGCGGGTACAGTTTACGCTATAGACACCGCAAGCGTCCTACCAAACGGTTAGCGGTCGGTGTTGCCTCGGAGGGCCCTCACGCGCTTGAGCAGCGCTCCCGTGAGGTCCTTGCCCTGCGGGGACTTGATGCCGTAGTGCACGGACCACGCGCGCAAGACACAGGTTGCCAGGACGCCGGCCACTGCCGCCAAGACGCGAGGCGCGCCGGCTTGGCGCACGAGCAGGAGATAGACAAGGGAGCCTGCGACGCCACACATGGCATAGAGGTTCGACTGCCTGAAGATTGCCGGCACCTCGCCCAAGAAGACGTCGCGCAGCATGCCGCCGCCCGTGCCCGTGAGCGCGCCCATGAGAATGCAGGCCACACCACCCAGGTCGTAGACGATGGCCTTGTCGGTGCCGCTCACGGCAAAGAGGCCCACGGCGATGATGTCGATGACGTCGACGAAGGTCGGGAAGTGCGCGACCGCGCGGGCAAAGTAGAAGACGAAGACGCCCACGATGACGCAGGCGGTGATCACATAGGGGTTCTCCAGCATGTAGACGCTGCCCTTTTGCATGATCACGTCACGCAGCAGACCACCACCCAGGCCGCACAGCAACGACAGCGAGATGGCTCCCACCAGGTCCAGGCGGCGCTCGGCGGCAACGAGCGCGCCCGAGATGGCACCCACCATCACACTGGCCACGTCGAGCCAGAGGGGTAGCGCCAACGAGCTGGAGCCCGCGCCAAGCGAGAGTATGTCTAAGAGTGTCTCCATGACGCGCCATTGTACGGCATCTGAAGCCGGGAGTACGCGACGCGCGGGGAGTCGCGCAACCGCTACAATCGTGCAAAACGAGGAGGAACCATGCCGCTCAATACCAACAGCATGCTCGATGCCATCGAGGGCTCCCCCATCCGTCGGTTCGCAGCGCTCGCGCGCACCACGCCCGACTGCGTCTCCCTCACGCTCGGCGAGCCAGGCGAGGACACGCCACGACCCATCTGCGAGCAGGTCACAGCCGACCTCGAGGCGGGTGCCACCCACTACCCGCCCAACCCCGGCATGCTGCACCTGCGACGCACCATCGCATCGTGGGAGCGTGCCCATGGCGTGGGCTGGGCGACCCATGACGACGTGGTGGTGACCATAGGCGCCACCGAGGCGCTGTCCTCCACGCTCACGGCACTGCTCGAGCCCGGCGACGAGGTCATCGTCGTCCGTCCCGCCTTTACCCTCTACGAGTCGCTCGTGCGGCTGCACGGAGCCACGCCCGTACCCCTCGATATCGCACAGACCGACTTCCAGGTAAGCGGCGAGGCGCTCAGGCAGGCCGTGAGCAGCCGCACCAAGGCGATTGTCGTGTGCTCCCCCAACAACCCCACAGGCTGCGCGCTCAACACGGCCAGCCTTGACGCCATCGCGGACGCCGCGCTCAGGCACGACTTCTACGTCATCTGCGACGACGTCTATGCCGAGCTCACCTACACCAAGACCTTCGAGCGGCTGGCCGCGCACCGCATGGACATCGCCGACCGCATCATCGTGGTGGGCAGCCTCTCCAAGCCCTGGGCCATGACCGGCTGGCGCGTGGGCTGGGCACTGACTCGCGGCGAGGTCTTCCAGGCCATCGCAAAGGTCCACCAGCTCACCGTCTCATGCTCGCCCGCCATGCTGCAGGGGGCCGCCGTCGTCGCGCTGCGCACGCCGACCGACGACATGCGCGCGACCTATGCCAAGCGTCGCGCCAAGGTCAAGCGCGCCCTGGGCGACATGGAGCTTGCGGCGCCGCGTCTCGACGGTGCCTTCTACGCCTTCCCGCGCGTCTCCGACCTCGGTCTTGACGACGTCACGTTCTGCGAGCGCGCCATCCGCGAGCATGGAGTGGGTCTGGTTCCCGGTTCCTTCTTTGGCGGGGCCGGCCATGTTCGCCTGTCCTACTGCTGCGATGACGACTCTCTTGCCACGCCTGGCAGCCTTTGTCAGCGACCTGAGGGGGTAGGCCCATGCGCACCGTCACCGTCGACGACCTCACACGCTTCCGGCGCGAGCTCCATCGGATCCCCGAGCTGGACTTTGACCTTCCGGAGACCATCGCCTACATCACGCGCGAGCTCGAGGCACTCCCCTGTGACGTGCACATTCTCACGCCGGCCAAGAGCTGCGTGTGCGCCTTCTTTGACCGCGGCACACCCACGACCATAGCGGTGCGCACCGACATGGACGCGCTTCCCGTTGCCGAGAAGAGCGGACGTTCGTTTGCCTCGCGCAACCCGGGGCGGATGCACGCGTGCGGACACGATGGTCACATGGCAATGGCACTCGGCCTCGCTCGTGAGGTGGCAGCCAACCCCGCGGCGCTCAACGAGTCGCTCCTCATCGTCTTCCAGCCTGCCGAGGAGACCACCGGCGGCGCCCTCGACGTGGTCAGGTCCGGCATCTTTAATGAGCTCAACGTGAGGGGCATCTTTGGCTTTCACCTCTGGCCCGACCTCGAGAAGGGCGCCATCGCGTCACGCAAGGGGACGCTGTTGGCGGCCTCCAACGAGGTCGACGTGCACATCCATGGGCTCGGGGCTCACATAGCACGCTTCCGCGAGGGCCATGACGCCATGCAGGCAGCCGTCGACGCGGTGCGCGCGACCTACGACTACCTCGCCCAATGCGGCGCCACCGAACCTTGCATCCTGCGCTTTGGCCGCATGGAGGCGGGCACGGTGCGCAACCAGGTGGCAAGCGAGGCTGTCGTCCAGGGAAGCCTCCGCACCCTCAGCATAACGATGCGCGACCACATCATGGGCGAGCTACCGGACGTCCTGCAGAGCGCGGCCGCCGCACACGACTGCACAGCAGAGGTGAGCTTCAGCGAGGGCTACCCGCCCGTTGTCAACGACGATGACCTGTTTGACTATGCGGCCGCGACCCTGCCCGAACTCAAAAGCGAGCCAGACGCGCTTCTGATTGCCGAGGACTTTGCCTGGTACCAGCAGAGCCTGCCCGGGCTCTTCATGCTCCTGGGAACCGGGACCGGCATCCCCCTTCACGCTGACACCTTCGACTTTGACGAGGCCATCCTCGCGCGCGGCGTGGACACCTACCTGCGACTGCTGGGACTGCCCGTCTAGTCACAGGAAAGGGGTCTGCCGAACGTGTCCGGCAGACCCCCTGCATCAGGCTCTTGTCGCCTCGTGCTACTTGCTCACAAGCCCGGCCTTGACGCGTGCCTTGCGGCGGTCGGTCTCGTTGAGGATGCGCTTGCGCATGCGGATGTTCTTAGGCGTGATCTCAACCAGCTCGTCGTCCATGATGTACTCGAGGGCCTCCTCGAGCGTGAAGGTGCGCGGTGGCGTGAGCTGCACGGCGATGTCAGCCGTGGAGGAGCGCTGGTTGCCCAGGCTCTTGGTGCGCGCGATGTTGACGACCATGTCGCCCGAGCGGCTGCGCTCGCCCACCAGCATGCCTTCGTAGCACTCGTCGCCGGGGCCAACAAAGAGGGCGCCGCGCTCCTGCAGGGTGCCCAGGGCGTAGGCGACGGCCTTCTCGGTGGACATGGAGATCATCGCGCCGTTGTTGCGCACGCCGATTTCGCCGGCGTACGGCCCGTACTCCAAGAAGGTGTGGTAGAAGACGGCCTCGCCGTGGGTCACGTTGAGCACGCGGTTCTTGAGGCCCATGATGCCACGCGTGGGAATCTTGAACTCGATGTGGGTCTGGGTGGCGCCGCTCTCCATGTTGGACATGGTGCCGCCGGCCTCGCCAAAGACCTCGATGACCTTGCCGGAGTACTCGCCGGGGCACTCGACCACGGCCTGCTCGATGGGCTCAAGGCGACCGCCGTGGCCGTCGTCCTTGAACACGACGCGGGGGCGGCCCACCTGGAACTCGAAGCCCTCGCGGCGCATGGTCTCCATCAGGACGGAGAGGTGCAGGATGCCACGACCGGCGACCTCGACGCCCGTCTTGTCGGGCATCTCCTCGATGCGCATGGTCACGTTGTTCTCTCGCTCGAGCATCAGACGCTCCTTGAGCTGGCGACCGTCGCGACCGACGAGCGGGCTGGTCGAGGGCTCAAAGACGATGGAGAGGGTGGGCGGGTCGATCTCGATGGGGTCAAGCTCCACGGGGTTCTCGGGGTCGGTATAGACGTCGCCGATGTCAGTGGAGTCAATGCCCACCACGGCGCCGATGTCGCCGGCGCCGATGACGTCGGTCTCGGTGCGGCCCAGGTAGTCAAAGGTGTAGAGCTGCTTGACCGTGGCCATGGCACGCTCGCCGTCGTTCTTGACCACGAGGATCTTGTCACCCGCATGGATCTGGCCGGAGTAGACGCGACCGATGCCAATGCGGCCGACGTAGGTGGAGTGGTCGATGGTCACGCACTGCATGGCAAGCGGGCCGTCAACGTCCACGTCGGGGGCGGGCAGGTCGTCCACGATCATGTCGAGCAGCGGGTACATGTCGTCGTTGCCGTCCATGGGGTCAAGGCGCGCGTAGCCGTTGGCGGCGCTCGCGTAGATGACGTGCTCCATGGCAAACTCGAGCTGCTCGTCGCTGGCACCTAGCTCCATCATGAGGTCGAGCGAGTCGTTGTAGGCGCGCTCGGGGTCGGC
>CAJOGH010000008.1:16712-17416 GCA_905233865.1 uncultured Atopobiaceae bacterium | reverse complement strand
GTGCCGGAGCGTTGGCTCTTATCGGCCTGAGGCACGTGCAAAGTCATACCCTTAGGCATAAAGGTTCGTACCAACTCGAGCTCAACTGGGCTTTTGTAACGGGTTTTCGAATAAGGGTATGACTTTTGGCCACGAGGCGCCCGCGCCGAAGGCATCGGGTGCCGAACGCCCCTGCGCAACATGCCCAGGGGGCGCTCATGGCTGGAGTGCCGGAGCTAGTTCTTGAGCGAGTTGATGGGGGCGGGGAAACGGCCGCCGCGGTGTGCGAGCACGGTGCCGGCATGGCTGTTGACGCTCATGACGGGCGCGGAGCCAAAGAGGCCGCCGAACTCCAGGACGTCGCCCTCCTTGTAGCCGATGGCGGGAATCACGCGCACGGCGGTCGTCTTCGTGTTGATGACGCCGATGGCCATCTCGTCGGCGATGATGCCGGCGATTGCCTCGACGGGTGTGTCGCCAGGGATGGCGATCATGTCCAGGCCGACCGAGCACACGCAGGTCATGGCCTCAAGCTTCTCCAGTGACAGGGCGCCGGACTGTGCGGCCTCGATCATGCCGGCATCCTCGCTCACGGGGATGAAGGCGCCAGAGAGGCCACCCACGCTTGAGCTCGCATGTACGCCGCCCTTCTTGACCGCGTCGTTGAGCATGGCCAGGGCACAGGTGGTGCCAGGGCCGCCGCAGGTGCCCACGCCCATGATCTC